>JAEINM010000217.1 GCA_016342385.1 Spirochaetaceae bacterium
TGAGAAAAATTATGCAGGCCTCTTTGTCTCTGGTGGAAAAATGCAGCTGTTTTGAAGGATGTCCCTCCTGTGTAGGTCCCTGTGATGACAGAGATGAGTTTTCCGGCAATCCCAAGGAAGCAACATTGATTTTTCTGAGAGAGTGGCTTCAGGGTCTTTTATGAGTCGAAGGAGTTCGCTTTCTAACAGATTATCCCGTCTTAAAAAAGATGGGATGGCTCCACAGGGACGCAATATTGATTCTCTGAAACAGAGACACTCTGGGGAAACAATACTTCCCGGATGGATTGAGATTTATCCTTCAGTGTGGAAGAGATCTGTATTAAAAAAGAATATTCTTCCCTCTTTTTTCTCAGATTCTCTGATATTTCCCGGAAACACGGAATCCCAAAAGTTGATTTTTTATGATACAGAGACTACAGGATTATCTACAGGAGCTGGAACTATACCTTTTTTAATCGGTTTGGGCCGTGTCTCCGGTGATGATTTTGAAATTATTCAATACTTCCTGGCAGATTATCCCGGGGAATCATCAATGCTGGAATCGCTGAAGAGAGAATTCACTGAAAATAGCTATTATATTTCATACAATGGCAAGTCATATGATTCTCATCTGATTAATACCCGTTTTTTATTAAACAGGTTGGATTACAGGAGGAGAGAAGAAGTGGATCTCCTCTACCTCAGTAGAAGATTCTGGCGGAATAAATTGGAAAATTGTCGTCTTGGAACTATAGAATCTGAGGTTTTGGGTATTAATAGAGGTTTCGATATTCCCGGATCAGAAATCCCCGATGTGTGGTTTGACTATTTAAAAACCGGTAATACGAATAAATTAGAACTTGTCTTTTCCCATAACCTCCAGGATATATACTCCCTCTCTATACTCCTGATCACTATTGAAAGAATTATCAGTGAACAGCCCGATGATTTTGCTTATGATAAATATGGCCTTGCCAGATTTTTAATGCTCAAACGGCCGGAGATCGCAATAAAATTACTCCACGACGAATTTGAACAGGGGAACCGCAAGGCCGGGCAGTTCTTAAGTCTATATTATAAAAGGGAAGAGAACTGGGATTCTGCTGTAAAAATATGGAGAAAACTGAATACCAGGGGTTATAATTATTTTGCAGTTGAAGAATTGGCAAAATACTATGAACACAAACGTAAAGATACATCGAAAGCGCTCGCTGTGGTAGATCAAATCCTCAAGAGCCCTTTCTCTCCGGGTGGGGAAAAAAAAGAACGACTTTTATATCGGAGAGAGAGACTTCTAAGGAACAGGACTAAAAATTAAGATCTTCTCTTTTCCAATGCTTTATCATAAATTTCATTATACTTAACAATTGAATCAGTCCATGAAAAATCTCTTTCCATAGCTCTTTTTTGCATAGTAACGATATGTTTCGGTTTATTGAACCAGGCCCATACTGCCCAACCAACAACATTGTAGATAGCTTCAGGAGTCAGATCATTGAATGTGAATCCCGTACCCTGTCCACTATCCTGGTTGTAATTCTCAACAGTATCTGCTAGTCCACCAGTCTTTCTGACAATGGGAAGAGTTCCATATTTTAAAGAATAGAGCTGATTTAATCCGCATGGCTCATAGCGGCTGGGCATGAGAAAAAAATCTGATCCGGCTTCAATTAAATGAGCCTTTTCATTATCAAACTGAGTCCAGGCTGTTAAATTCGGCAGAGTTTTTGATAGCCTGTTTAATTCATCTTCACACCATTTTTCACCTGTTCCCAATATAACGAATTGAAGATCAATATATCTGCATAAAGAGGCAAGGCAACCGTAGAAAGGTTCACATAGCTCTTTGAAACCTTTCTGGTCAGCCAGTCGGCTAACGATTCCAATTAATGGTTTCGAGCTGTCCTCTTCAAGTCCAGCCATTTTCTGTAATCTCTTTTTTATCAGAGTTTTATTTTTAATGTTTTCCGATGAATAATTGTGAGGTTTAATGTATTTATCAGTTTCAGGATTCCAATCGCTATAATCCACTCCGTTGAGAATGCCGAAAAGATCATATTTCCGGTAATCGAGAAGCTGTTCTAATCCGCTGCCGTATTCGGGACTCTGTATTTCTTTTGCGTAAGTCGGTGAAACTGTTGTTATAATATGACTCTGATCTAGAGCACATTTTAAGAAATTCATATCATCATTATGGAGCATGGACGATTGTTCCAGAAGACCCGTATGAATGGTCTGATCAGATGAGAATACTCCCTGATATCCAATGTTGTGAATGGTGAAAACTGATGCCGTTTCTGCGAACTCATTATTGTATTCAATAGTATTGAGATAGAGAGGGACCAATCCGGAAGACCAGTCATGACAGTGCATTATGTCGGGAATCCAGTCTAAGAAACGGCATAACTGGAAAGCACCTCGACATAAGAGATTGTAACGCTCTGCATTATCATCAAAAGCTTCTCCGCCACTAGGGCCGTAAATTCCCGCTCTACCGAACAGTCCTTCATGATCAATAAAATAAACAGGTACTTTTTTCTTGAGCATATCTGTATACACAGCCGTCCATTTTTCCCCGGTACCTGTGGGAATCCCCAAAGGCAGGTCCAATTTCTCGAGCATTTCTTTTGGTATATCATAATATCTGGGAAGCACAATGCGGACGTCATGACCCTTTTCCTTTAACTTTAGCGATAAAGCACTAACCATATCTGCCAATCCACCTGTTTTAGCATAGGGAACAACTTCACTCGTGATCATCAGGATTTTTTTCTTGTTTTTCATAAGAACTCCGCATTTATATATAATAAATAATATTGAACTTTTTCTTTATTTCAAAACCAAGTTTAGTATAAACTTTTTCTGCAGCTTTATTGCTGTCTTTTACAAATAAAACAGTTTTTTTACCATCATTTTCAAGAATATCTAAAAGATAATACATAAGCCAGCTGGATATCCCCTTATTCCGATATTCTCTGTCTGTATATACACCACCAATCTGATTCCATTTATGACCTCTTGAATTGGTTCCCACCTTTGCAATGGGAATAATATCTTTTGTCATATAATAGACTATTTGGTCGTTGAGAGAACTTCTGAGATTGTGATAAATCTGTGTATTTTTAATCTGAGTGGGATCAAGAAAGACTTCTTCTCTCTGATATTCCAATTCCAGACCCAAGAGTGCAGCAGAATCATCAGGTACAGCTTTTAAAACTTTGAAGTTTTCTATCTGAGGCATTATGGGCTGAAAATGTTTGTGTTCTCGTATCATAAGATTATAGTCTATCTTTTTTTCATTATTGACTTCGAAATGACTTCTGAGGCTTTCTACTCTTTCTTCTGTTCCCATTATGGAATAAACTCTTTTCAGATTTTTATTAATCCATGAAACGAGTTCTTTAATTTCTCTGTCGTCAGGAGGATCTATACTCCTGAAAACCGGAAAAAGAGCCCCCCATATAGTTATCATACAGGCCGCTTTAATTCTGTCTTTTTCTCTAAGTATCAATATGGGAAATCTCGATTTCGGAGGGAGAACAAATCCTCCCTTTTTAATAATTCTCGATGAAAAAAAAGTATGTTCCCATTCTTTTTCCAGTAAAAAATCTATGAGGTAATTGAAATCTGATTTTCCCGCTACAGTCCATTTCAATAGCTGAATCCCTCTATATATACGGGTACAATACTATCGGGAGAATAATCTCCCGACAGGACAGAAAAGCCCGCTTTAAATGAATCCTCTCCTGTTCCATAAACAGCAATGGCCGTTTGTACCCATGGAACTTCCGCCATATAAACGGGAGTTAAAACTGAAAATACAATTAATTTATCTTTTATTGATTCAAGTTTCTTTAATATGTAAAGAGATTTTACATTGTGAAGATTGAATATGATATAATCGTATTTATGAGCATTATTCAGTATAAAATCTGCTGATTCCTGAATTTCATCGGAATCGGGACTGTAACTGAAACGATGGAAATCTGATTTTGCCAGTCTCTCTCTGCCTTCATAAAAAAAAGAGGAAAATGAGCCAGCCAGAAGATATTTTAATTCATTATCAAGAGGGATTCCTTTCGCTTTTAATAGGGAAACACTTCTAAGTGATTGCTGTAAAAAGAAATCACCAGATCCCTGTGCGGGTATATTTTTTTTTAACTGTTCATTGTCGGGATAAAGAGGAACGGATCCACTTGTTTTTAAATAGGAAATTTTTGTTCGTAATACCTTCCTGACTGCTTCATTGACGATATGGACAAAGTTTTCATCTATTTTCATTAAAGATATAAGATAATTCCAGATTTTTTCATGCTCATTGGGATTTCTCGATACCAGTAATAGACTCAATCCGGCCCGTAAGCCTTTTTCGCATACCTGAGGGAGAGGTAATCCATCTGAACGGGCTCCATACATAAACAAATCGTCCGAAATAATCAGACCTTCAAAAGACATTTCTCTCTGTAATAATTCAGTATTAAAAAAATAGGAGAGAGAAGCGGGTTCAAGGGCATTTGTTATTTCAGGAAATGCTAAGTGACCTACCATAATAGCAGGAATCTTTTCTGAAATTAAAATTTTGTAAGGGATCAGATCAATCATATTCAGTTGTTCCATAGTAACATTAAGCTGTGGTAGAGTTCCGTGGGAATCTTTATCAGTATCACCATGACCGGGAAAGTGTTTTGCTGTACTGATAACACCTGTCGAATCCATTCCTTTGAAGAAACTTAATCCCAGCATAGCGGTTTTGACAGGATCATCAGAAAAAGCTCTGGGGCCTATAACGTCAGCTTTGGGGTTTAAATAAATATCCACAACAGGGGCAAAATTCATATTTATACCCAGCGTTTTAAGCTCTAGGCCAATAAAATAACCTGTTTTCCAGGCATCATAGAGATTATCCGCTGCCCCAAGGGCCATATTCCCCGGGGTGATGGACATATCCCCACGGACATGACGTACCCATCCGCCTTCCTGATCAGTTGCAATTAGCAGAGGTATAGAAAAGGTCGTATTCGCTGCGGCTATCTGCATAGTATTGATTGTTGTGGCTAGAATACTCAGATCATTGGCATTCCATCCAAAAATTTTAATTCCTCCAATCTGTCTGTCTCGTACCCATTTCATGATTTCTTCAGAAGGTTCATCTCCCATAAATCCGAGCATGAGAACCTGACCTATCTTGTTTTCAGCTGACATAGCATGTATTATTTTTTCAATGAGTAATTCATTGTCAATATCATCATAGAAGTTCGGATCGGCGGATACTGTCGTTATAGAGTAAAAAAAGATACATAATAAAAAAAAACATTTAAGCTTCATTAAATCTCCATCAGAAAGATTGCTTTATCAGTTGTTGTTTCGGTACAATTTTGCTGGGGCAAATAGTACCGATGGGACATCACTTCCCGTAAACCTGTCCCCTGAGCTCATCAATAAACTTCGAGGCAATATGTGCCGCAATGGCACCATCTGAAGCAGATACAATTATCTGTCTGAAAGGTGTATTTCTCACATCTCCCACAGCAAAGAGGCCCTTGATTTCAGTTTCCATATTCTCATTAGTAATAATATATCCACCTTCATCCTTTTTAATGTTTTGAAGGATAGAAGTCTGGGGAATTGATCCGATAAAAATGAATACAGCATCCATCTCCTCCTCATATATTTCTCGGGAGTCAGTTTTTCGTAATTTAACCTTTGTCACTTTATCATCGCCGATAATCTCTTCGAGCGTATGATTGAACCTTACTTCTATTCCAGGGTTTTTTAGAACTTTATCGGCTACAGACTTCTGGGCTCTGAATCTGTCTTTACGATGAATATGAACCAAATGATCTGTAAGATTGGATAAATAGGACGATTCGTCACAAGCCGCATCTCCCCCACCGACGACGAGTATTTTTTTATTCTGAAAAAAGGGACCGTCACAAGTGGCACAATAGGAAACTCCCCGTCCTGCTAACTCTTCTTCTCCCGGAATACCCAGATGTCTGTGTTTTGCACCGGTGGCGTATATGACCGCGGAACATGTGTATAATCCCTTTGATGATTGAACTGTAAATATATCACCATCTTTTTCGACTGATGTCACTGTACAGTTCAGAAATTCAGCACCGAACTTCCTGGCCTGTTTTTCCATCTTCTCACTGAACTCAAAACCATTAATACCATCGGGAAATCCGGGATAATTTTCCAGGTTGTCTATGAGTAGAGCTTGACCTCCCGATGCCATCTGCTCCATAACCAGGACCTTCAGATTAGACCTTGCACTGTATTGAGCCGCTGAAAGTCCGGCAGAACCTCCACCAATAATTATTATATCTCTGTGTGTCGACATCTCTGGTCTCCTATCAGCTTCAGTGAATAATTTCACTTCTACGTTCCATTCTATCATTGGCCGATTGTTTTCTCTTCGTCGTGATAATATAATAGGAGTGATATGAAAAAGCAATATGTTATATTTGTAATTATATATATGTTTTTCTCTATGTATGTGATTGCACAGGATCTTCCGAGAATAGAGCCTCAGAATTATTTTCTGCAGCTATCTTCTATAGAGGACGATTTGACTGAGAAACAGTTTCTTGAAGGAGCCCTTCTGGCTTCAGGAAGTGATGAGGTTGCAGATAACTTCACAAAAATTTCCAATCTGATCGAAAATATTCGCACTCATATTGATTCCCGATCCAGTGTCTATGAAAAAGGAGAAAAGATTCTTCAATATCTGCATGATTCAGTTTTCCGTCTGTACATAGAAGATCAGACCCGAATCAATATTCTTCTTAAAACAGGATCTTATAATTGTGTCTCTTCTGCGGTCCTGTATATGGCTGCCGGGCGATCTCTGGGATTAACAATCCGAGGAGTTCGAACACCGGATCATGCTTTTGTTTCTGTCATAATCGGCAATGATATTGTCGATGTGGAGACGACTAATGAATGGGGATATGATCCCGGTCATAAAAAAGAATTTACAGATAGCTTTACCGGCAGCACAGG
>JAEINM010000218.1 GCA_016342385.1 Spirochaetaceae bacterium
TCGAAATGAATGGGCCAGAAAACAGATTATCAAATGTTTCAGAAATAAATATGCCGATCATAGTCAGCTGGAAGAATATATAAGAGTTTCGAACCTCAATGACAAATGGAGAAATGCTGCAGAAGCAATTGCCGACTTTGAAAAACATATTTCTTTCGATGCAGGGAATTTTGTCAGTCATAAGACCTGGGGTGTTGGTATTATAAAATCAATAAAAGATGATACGATTGTAATTGATTTTGTTAAGAAACGCGGCCACAGTATGTCTCTGAAAATGGCTGTCAGTTCACTAATGAGTTTATCAAAAAAACATATATGGGTTCTTAAGAGTGTCTGGTCAAAGGAAAAACTGAAAGGGAAAATTAAAAAAGAAATACCATGGGCTTTGAAAACAATAATAAAAAGCTACAATAATTCTGCTGACATGAAAAAAATAAAAGCCGAAATTGTCCCGTCGATCTTAACTCCGGGAGAGTGGTCTACATGGAGTACCGAAGCCAGAAGAATCCTGAAAACAGATTCAGCATTCGGTAATATGCCCGATAAAATTGATCAGTATGTTGTCAGAGATAAACCGATTTCTTATGAAGAGAAAACCTCCAATAGATTTAAAGCCGAAAGTGATTTTTTTGATCGTCTTCAGACAATCAATGAATTCCTTGAGAACGCTGAACCCGATTCCGATTATTTTCTCGATATGTTTAACTATTTCACTTCATTTCTTAAATCAGCTAATGTAAATGAGCACGTTCTCTGCAGTTTTTTATTCGTTCAAAAAATGATAAAAACCTACCCATTTCTCAATCCCGGGATAAATTACGGGTTCAATGAGGTATTTGATGATATTGGTGAGTTTGAAGAAGTTGAAGATCTTTTCAGAAAAATAGAGAGCACAGAACTGAGAAAAGAATTCCTTTTTCAGATTAAAAATCATATTGAAAACTGGTCAGAGTACTATGTTCGCCTCTTCCCTATCTGCCTTTACAGACAGATTCTGGAAGATCTTGATAGTAATGGCTATTCTGAAGAAATCAGCAAATTAATTTCCGAGATTATAAGTCATTACAGAGAATACAGAGAGGCTTTTATCTGGGTTGCAAAAAATGCCAAAGAAGATAACTGGTTTTCTAAACTGGACATCAGTTATGAAAAAATATTAATCAATATGATTCACCTTCTTGACATTACATATAGAGATGTGAGCACAAAGAAATATGCCGCTGCCAATAGAAAATTAAACAGATCCATTTTAGCTTACCTTTTTAAAGAAAATAATCTGGAAGAGTATCTGCTCAATTCCACTGAAGATAGCGTTACCAGATTATTCAGCCTTCTTCAGGATGTGAAAGAACTCGACCCGACAATTAAAATTAATCTGAAACAAAAAATTGTTGCGAAATATCCAAAAATCCAATTTTTCGGAAAACAGGATGCTGGAATGGCAACGGCTGTAAATCGTGGTGTGTTCTGTCTGGAGAAGAGTCTTTCATCAAAGAAAAAAGAACTGAAACACATACTGGAAGTAGAAGTTCCTAAAAACTCTAAAGAGATCGGTATTGCTATTGAAATGGGAGACCTGAAAGAAAATGCAGAATATAAAGCTGGAAAAGAAAAACAGGAAGCTCTCAATATTGCTGTAGGTAAATTGAAAGATGAAATAGAAAAAGCCAAGATCTTTGATTTTTCTCAGACTGATTTCAGCAAAGTATCTTTTGGAACAATTGTTGATCTTAAAAATGAAACTACCGGGAATAATGAAAGATTTACGATACTAGGACCTTGGGAATCTGATCCTTCCAATAATGTCATCTCCTATCTCTCTCCCTTCGGTAATGAATTACTTGGCGGAATGGCAGGAGATAAATTAAGTTTTGAAATCAATGAAAGAAATTTCAGTTATGAGATATTAGGGGTTTCATCGGCTCTGAAGTAATAAAATTTATTCTTGGAAAAGGCTGTCAGCATTCAACACTGACAGCCTTATTTTTTTATAATGATGAAGCTTCTTTTCGCAATTGCCTATTTTCATCTTCATTGTCGGAAATTTCTTTGACCCTTCCATAAAGAGAGATGACATTGTTTAATCGTATTCCCCGAACGGCATATATTCTTATAATATAGTTTTTGTGATCGAGCATTCTGCTATAAAACCATTCGAGAGAATCGCTTTCTGTAGTAGATAATTCCTTACATGTGAAATTGAATAACCAGGAATTTTCTTTTTCCCATTCTTCTTCAAAAACGGTCTTAATTGAATCTGTTGCTTTAGATGCATTCTCTTCCAGTAGAGCCTTTAAAGCAGCTGAACGGAATACATCTGAATTTTTGTTATCTCCAAAGTATCCGGAAAGGAAATCCCATGCCTGATTTCCTCCGATTACAGAGAGAGCTGCCATAGCTGCTTTTTTAACATTTGGTTCGGGATCTTTTTCCGCTTTATATATTAATATTTCTACAGCCGATTCGGAACCTCTTTCAGATAATGCCTTACAGGCAGCAACCCGGATCCTCCAAAAAGAATCCCGGAGAGACTGAATGAGGATTTCTTCTATTTCATCATTGTCAAAATAAGCCAGTGAAGTAAGAACATAGGATCGCAATATACTGTCGGGATCATTGAGTAGTTCTTTTAATACAGGAATGGCCTCTTCATCTCCAATCTTCCCAAGAGAGTCACAGGCAAATCTCCTGGACATTGCGGAATAACTGTCATCCTGCACAAGGTCTATGAGTGTAGGGACAGCTGGTTTGTACTGTAGTTCACCCATTAGCAGAATGGCGCTCTCACGAAGATCAGCTTCATCATCTTCATAATCATCATCTTGTAGACGTTCAAGGAATTTCTCTGCAAAGGATGTATCTCCGGTTTTACCCAGCATTCTTATGGCAGCTGCTGCGATTGATGGCTTATTAAAAGTTGATAACTTATAGAGATATTCCACAGCATCAGTATTTTTGATTGTTCCACTATAGGAAATAGAGGCCGTTAAGACATTCTCATTAACTTCATAATCTTCAGCGGCATCTTTCAGAACTGACAATGTATAAGAAGCGGCAATATCTGATTCCTGTTCCTCAAAAAAAGAAAGAATAGGAAGTATTATCTTTGTATTCCCTGTTCTAATGAGAATATTGAGGAGTTCATCATTATAGGAATCATTCTTTTCATTTCTAATGGAAGTGATAATTTCAACAACTTCATCATCAATACCATAGCGTAACGTTCTGATTCTGTCCTCTTTAAGAGAAGTAAAAACTTCGGTGTCAGAGTCTGTTTCTGTCTCAGAAAAAATTGGGAATGTTCCTAATAAAATAAGACATAGTAAAAAGTATTTCATATACTACCTTTTTCTTTTTATTATCGAGATAAACTCCACTTTTAATAAACTAAACATAAGAAGAATAAGCAGAACACTCCCGCCACCATTTATCAGTAAAAGTAAAAATGTTTTCATACTGCTTCCATCCATCCACCAGTCTCTTCCGGTCATAAGGCCCATTGTATAAATAAACAAAGCTGCCGGTATTACTGATAACAGGGATTTCAGGACTGTTCCGAGAATTTTTCCCCACTGTAATCTATATCCTGTTTTATTGCCTATTCTACTTAAAAGAATCATCATTCCTATGGTAAATGAAATAGTATTAGCCCATGCCAATCCGGAGACTTGTAAGAATGTGTCTTTTAAAATTAATGAAAGAATAATATCTAAAACAACAGTAAAAAATGCTGCAAAAAATGGTGTTTTGAAATCACGTAATGAATAATAGAATCGTTGTATAAAATTATATACACCGACTGTGAACATCCCGGCGCAATAGGCGATTAGAACGGTTGCAGCATTGTAGGTATTTTCGGCATTAAACAGTCCTCTCTGTAAAGCTAGAGAAATAATCTCTTTACCGAGAACACCCATTAGGAAAGCAGATGGTATAAGCAGGATCGCTAAAGCTTTTATTCCGTATTCAACTGTTTCATTCATAGCTTTATAATCTTTAATACCTGCCTGCCTGCTCATTTTAGGAAATAAGACTGTCGTAATCGAAGCAGAAAAAATACCAGATGGAAGCTGCCAGAAAACGATAGCATTTGTTAAGGCGGAAACACTTCCATCAGATATAGAAGTCGCAATAAGAATAGCAACTTGAAAATTAATAGCGAATATTGAAGATGTAGCCAGAACGGGAAACCATTGCTTCAAAACTCTTCTGAAGTCTTCATTTTTAAAATTGAATTGAGGTCTCAATGAGTAATGTAACTTTATGTAAAGGGGTAATTGAAATAGAATCTGTCCAACACCTCCTGCTAAAACACCAATTGCCATAGCAAAAATACCATATTTTTCATGAAAAAGGATTAACGATGTAATGACAGACACTGAAAAGAGTATTGGAGCTAAAGCAGGTACCAGGAATTTACTATGGGAATTCAATACTGCCATTATTACAGCACTGATACTTACAAGGATGATATAATTTATTAACCAGACAAAAAGTTTTTCAGACTGAGCAATTTTTTCTGTCGCTTCGAAGGACGTGAATATTTTTATAACCTGTGGAGCAAAAACTATACTGATAACAACGAGAGGCAATAATATTAAAAGCTGAAATCCAATTATATTCCGGCTGAGAGATCTCGCTCTTAGACCACTTTTGTCATCTACAATATTTCTTGATAATTCGGGGATGAAAGCAGAAGATAAGGCTCCTTCAGCCATGAGTTTCCTAAGATTATTGGGGATAGAAAAAACGGCATTCAGAACATCTGCCATGCCACTTGCACCAAAATAAGCACTGACAATACCTATTCTGACAAAACCAAGCAATCTGGATCCAAGTGTACATGCCATAACAATATAAGCTGAAAGAGTTGTTTCTCTTTTACTTTTTTCCTTCATCAAGCTTTTTCTCCATAGTATAAATCGATGAAGTTTTTCTTGTATTCGAGGAAATTGCCCCGACCTATACTTTCACGGATCTCCTCCATAAATTTGGCAAGAAAAAAGAGATTGTGCTCCGTTGCCAGCATAGGCCCAAGCATTTCTCCGGCTTTAAAGAGATGTCTTAAATATGATCTGGAATATCTTCGGCAGGTATTGCACTGGCAACCCGGATCAATGGGAAGATCATCAAGTTGAAATTTCTGATTTTTAAGGGCAATCAGTCCGTTTCTGGTAAAGACAGTACCATTTCTGGCTATTCTTGTGGGATACACACAGTCAAAAATGTCTATACCATGCTCTACAGCCTCCAGAATATAATCAGGAGTGCCTATGCCCATGACATAATGAGGTTTATCTTTAGGGAGAAGTTCGGCGGTGTATGCCAGAAATTCTTTAAATTCATCCTTTGTCTCCCCTACTGATAAGCCACCAATAGCAATTCCGGGCGTATCGAGATCAATTATTTCATTAACACTTCTCTTTCGCAGATCCTTATAGAAATTCCCCTGGACAATGGAAAATAATTTCCCTTCATACCCTTCCGCACGATTCTCCCATCTTTTTTTGGCCCGTTTAGCCCAGGAGATTGTGGTTTTTAAAGCTTCTTCGGCTTCCCTTTTACTAATTCCCGGTGCGGTACAGACATCGAGTACCATCTGTATATCGCTTCTGAGGGTTTCCTGTATCTCAACGACATTTTCCGGGGTAAATGTGTGATATGATCCATCGATATGAGAGGAAAAACGAACACCTTCTTCACTGATTTTTCTTCGGGCGGCTAAAGAAAAAACCTGAAAACCTCCCGAATCTGTAAGAAAGTTCCTGTGCCAGGTTGTAAAATCATGGAGACTCCCGGCATTTTTGATAACCTCCATTCCCGGTCTTAAATAAAGGTGATAGGTGTTTCCCAGAATAAGTTCATATCCCATGTCTTCAAGACTCGTATGAAGCATGGCTTTAACAGTTCCAACTGTTCCCACAGGCATGAAAGCAGGTGTTTGAACATCTCCATGAGGAAGTGACATTGTGGCATTTCTCGCACTGCAGGCCACATCTGTTTCCTTTATTTTAATCATATATCTACTCCAGTTCTTCAGGTTTTTGCATTGCGGAACAAGATAGCTCCGACTATTAAGAAAATGATTACAGAAGTCCAGGCTCCGGCTAAGGGAGGAATATGTCCCAGCTTGGCCATTAGAGCCAGAATCATTTGAATGACATAATATACAACAGATAGTATTAATGATGAAAGCAGGCTCATTAGAAGAATATTTTTTTTAAATTTCCCACCTAAAGCGCAGGATATCATTGAGACGATAAAAGGTGTCAGGGCAAAAGAAAATCGCTGATAGTAATCAGTAAGTGAATCTCTATAGGGCAATCCGGCTTTTTTAAGGGAAAGTACCCAGCTTT
The DNA here is from genome assembly GCA_016342385.1 of Spirochaetaceae bacterium. Lineage (GTDB taxonomy): Bacteria > Spirochaetota > Spirochaetia > DSM-2461 > DSM-2461 > Spirochaeta_F. The sequence goes on from JAEINM010000218.1 coordinate 6,357, forward strand.
TTGCGTCTTTAATAGGCATTTCATCAACATTTCTCGTTACTTTCCGGAACGTTTCGGGTTGTTCATTGAAAAGGGGATCGGAATAAAAAGAGGCTGTATTTTCTACAATATATTCCCTCTTGTCATCCCATCGGAAAAGACGGCAATTTTGGAATTTCCAGAGAGATTCTTCTGCTTCCCATCGGGCACTGTCAGCATCAAGACGGCTGATAAACAAGCCTTTATCATCTCTTTGAATGACAACAATATTCGACATTGTCATAGATTCATCGTTGTAATAATCCAGATTGTAAATCACATTGCCATTTCCACTGATAATCGTAACATTTGTATTGCTGAAGGATGGCTTCAAACCCTTTAATTCCATAGAAATAGAATTTTTATATTTATATGTGGGAATTACAACTTTATCTTCAAAATAAAAAGAGACAAAACAAAGCAGTAATCCCGTAATCATCAGAGGTGATGTGAATTGGTATATGGAAATTCCAGAACCGAATATAGCTATAAGTTCATTATTGGCATATAGGTTCCCCAGAGTATATGAAATAGCGAAAAGAAGACCGATAGGAAGAGCGAAG
>JAEINM010000219.1 GCA_016342385.1 Spirochaetaceae bacterium
TACAGATGCTAAGGCATTATTTCCTATTGAGGTTGTGAATGCATCTTCATTTTTGATAGAAGAGGTTATTGATGGGTATGGGATAACCCGTTCCATCGGGGAAATCTTTCTGCATGGTACAGATCATTTTTGAAATAGAGGAAATATCCTCTCTATCGAGAAGGTGTCTGACGACATTCACCGATTGCTGGATGAATTTAATCTTCTGTTTATCAGAAGGATTCTCTTTTATCAATATGGGTTTTCCCGAAATGATCTTGTGAACCGACTGATGAGCCAGCCCCAGATTATGCAGTAAAACACCAATCGTGGCCTCCAGAATAAATTCCGGTTTGTATTGATATATCCCGTCAACAGCTTTTTTCTGCATAGAATCATATCGGGCTTCGGAGAAGGGCCTCTCATCAGCTATTCTCTTTTTATTAATATTCATAAAAGTATGGAGATATAAAAGAGCAATATCTATGGACTGATTGACGAGAGAGTCTCCCATAGTTCTAAACCGGGTTTCATCGTACCAGCTGCTCATTCTTATGGAATTGACATGGAGACGCCCTATATGCCCCTTCTGATCTTTCTGTCCGATTTCCCGGTATTTGAGAGAATTGTAATTCGCCTGGAATTGAGTCATAATTTCTACAGCGAATTTCAATTTATATTTGTTAATCAGCCGGGAACTTCCCGCGGCAACCTGTTCAGAATTCAGAGACTCGATCTTCCTCTGTAAAAGATCCCCTTTGGCCAGATAATTCTTTTTACCGGGAATGGAAAATGACTGATCAGTTTCCAGATAGGGTACATAGAGGCTCATCAGCGTTTCTCTCAGGCGTGAGATTAATTCCCCCTCTCTTTCAATATGTTTTTTCTCAATATAATTTCCTATAAACTGATCCATTTTTCGACTGAACAATTTTTCCGACTCTTCTTTGGTAGGGTTTATCACCGTAACAAATGAGACGGAAAATTTGGCGAGATTCGCGGCATTAGCTCCTGCTTTCTGACCGGCTTTCAAAAGATTTCCCGCATCGTAATAGAGATAGTCTTTGCTGCTTACCCGGTCGAGGGTCTTTCGTTCAATTATCGGCATAGTGTCCCTTATTGGTGTCCTTCTATCCAGGTTTTTACCAACTGAATGCTCTTGGATTCTTTTTGAAGACCACTACAGTCCTCTTTCTTTTCAATTAATGTTTTTACAGAAGCGGATAGGTCCGTATTTCCCATAAGGATTGCTCCAACCATATGACTGTCATGAAAACAGAAACAATAATATTCATTTTGGTCCCCATATTCCAGAGTAGTGAAACTGGCATCATCTCCACGAATCTGACCTATACTGAACATGTCATATCCCAGAACTTTCAGTAGATTGGATCGGGGAATACCGGCGAATTCATTAAGACCACCGGAAGCATTCATTCCCGAAATAGTTCCCTGAAACATTGAAGGCCCCCAGGTTCCATAAGTCATACCATGATGTTCTGCCACATCTCCCGCGGCATATATATGGGGAATAGAACTCTCGAGATAATTATTGACAACTATACCCTGATTCACCTCCAGTCCCGCCATCCTGGCGACATAACTGTTCGGCCGGACACCTGTGGAAATAATAGCTATTTCCGCATTGAGACTTCTACCGTCTTCCAGGACAATACTTCTGACACAGTCATCGCCTGCGAACTCTTTGACCTGACCTTTTGTAATCAGTTTAATTCCGCTTTTCACAACATATTCTTCCAGCATTCTGCCAGCGGTCTCATTTAACTGTCTGGGTAAAAGCCAGCCGAATCCCTCAATCAAAGTGACATGACAACCTCGCTTTGCCATGGCACCGGCAGTTTCCAGACCTAAAAGCCCCCCTCCGATTATGACTATAGGGACTGGAGGATCACTCCTTTCCATTATGAAATCAGCATCGGCTTTTGTACGGAGTGCCGTGATATTTTCTTTATTGGATCCCGGAATAGGGGGAATAAAAGGGTGAGATCCCATTGTAATGATCAATTTATCAAAAGAGAGTGTGTCTCCCCCCTTGAGCTGTATTGTCTTCCCATCAGGATCGATAGAACACAATTCACTATTTCTTCTGATCTCAATCCGATTGTCCCTATACCACTTCTCATCATGAAAAGTTAATGGGCCTTCATCAATCTCCCCGGCAAGATATCTCGTGAGATTCAGGCGGTAATAGGGAAGAATCTCTTCTTTTGAGATAATGATTATAGTCGCTTCTTTATGGGATTTCCGTATAGCTTCAGCAGCACTGACTCCGGCGATTCCTCCACCGGCAATCAGAATCTGAATTTTTTTATCGATCCCGGCTTCACTCTTTCCCTCATGCCCCTCATAAGCTTCAAAGGATTCTTGTGAAACTCCGCATACGGGACAGATCCCCGGAGCGGATTTTCCCGGGTGAATATACTCACAATTCAGACATCTCCATCGGTTAGATGCCGACTCTTTTCGCTGTGTTTCGACTGAATCAGTCTTTAATTCAAAAAGGTCTTTAGTGGCTCCGCAGACCGGACAGGTCTCAGGAGGTTCGTCTCCGTAATGGATATAACCGCATACCGTGCATATCCATGCTTTCTCTATTGGGTTCATAAAATTCCCTTTATTGAAAATAAAAAACTTCTACCGATTTCAGGATTATTTTTAAGACTACCAGTTTTCCGCCAGTAATTCAAAATACGCCTGAGGATGGGCACAGGCGGGACACGCTTTTAGTGCTGTTTCACCTTCGTAAATGTAACCGCAATTTCGACAGCGCCACATAACTTTTGCGGATTTACTGAACACGGTACTGTTTTCTACATTCTTCAAAAGTCCAAGATATCTCTTCTCATGCTGTTTTTCAGCAATAGAGATATATTCGAAAACCAGAGCGACAGCCTCAAAACCCTCTTCCCTTGCTTTCGCTGCAAATGCCGGATAGAGTTCTGTCCATTCTTCGTGTTCTCCACCAGCTGAGGCCTTCAGATTCTCACCGGTAGTACCGATGACTCCTGCGGGATATGAAGCTGTAATTTCAGGGGTACCACCCTCAAGAAATTTAAAAAAACGTTTGGCATGCTCCTTTTCCTGATTCGCTGTCTCTTCAAAGATATCGGCAATCTGAACATACCCCTCTTTTCTGGCCACACCGGCAAAATAGGTATAACGATTTCTTGCCTGAGATTCTCCGGCAAATGCTTTAAGCAGATTTTTTTCTGTCTCTGTTCCTTTTATTGACGCCATATTTCTCTCCCATTGGTAATAAATAGATACTTAGGTAAATTTTAGAATATACCCCATATCATGTCAAAACAATTCACTGATATAATACACCATGTTCTTTCTGCCTGGAGAAAAGAGTGTGATCATTTCCATTGAAAAATGATTTATATTTAAATTCCGATAGATTCCAGTTCATCTGTCAATTCTTTTACTTTCCCGATGTTTTCCACGCCAATTTCTTTCAGCCCTGAAGAATCCCGAACAATATCTTTTCCCAGTTTGGTCAGTGCCGATATATTCTCTCTGGTCTGCTCCACAGCCGCTCTGATTTTTTCAACACTCGCTTCACCTGTCTTCAGATCTGCTTCCATCGAATCCAGAGACATATGAACATTTTCATTAGATGATAATAGGTTTTTCACTGATGAAGTGATAGTATCAGTTCCCGTGGAGAGGGCCTGCATACTCTGCACAATTTCCTGGAGAGACTGACCCACATCTCCAATCTGATCTGTTATTTTACCAAAGACTTCTTTCAATCTAATAGAGGCTACATTGGAATCTTCGAAATGCTTATTATTCGTCTCGAGACTCTGCCTGATTACACTGGAATTGAGACTTGTCTCTTCTGCCAGTTTCCGGATCTCATCAGCCACGACGGCAAACCCTCTACCGGAATCTCCAGCATGAGCCGCTTCAATCGCCGCATTCATGGCCAGCAGATTCGTTCTGGTGGATATTTCTTCAATAACGGCAATCACTTCCAGGATTTCCACTGATGATTTGGAAAGTTTCTGAATGGACTCGAGTGATTTTTCCAGCTTTACTGTTCCCTCTTTTGATGAAGAGTTCAATTCTTCCAGGATTTTCAGTTTTTCTTCTGCCGAAATATGGATAAAACCGATCTGTTTTACTATATCTTCTACTGAAACAGATGATCTGTTAATAGCTTCATTCTGAATAAGCCGATGCTCATTAACCGATTCTTCGGATTTTTTAATCTGCTCGTTGGCCGCACCTGCCTGCTCAGTAGAAACCAGAAGGGTCTCACTAATTCTTTCCAGCTGCTCCAGATTCTCCGAGATCTTTTCACTGCTCAGATTGGTTCCCTCCGCTGCTTCCAGAAGACGTTCCCCCACGTTAAATGAAGATCTCATAGAATCAACAAGTTTATTTAAACGGGAAAAACTCTCTTCAGTTTTATTTTTTTCTTCCTGTACAGTTTGAATAGTTCTCAGTTGAGTTCGAAAAACCATGACCGCAAAGGACCCGGCCATAAGCAGAAAGAAAATGGAAATGAAAAAAGATCCCACAATACCCGTCTCGCCTGCTGCTGAGGCAAGAGCATGAAATTTAAACAGAAAAAAAAGGACCTGCCCGGCGGCTCCCGCCCCAACGACAGCGATCATCTGCCAAAGATGATAGGATAAAAGGGGTGTGACACATATAACAGATATAATGTATGTCGAATAGATATACAGGTCATTCAGTTCTCTGTGTTCCTGGAGCAGAAAAATACCAAAGGCCGCTCCAAGAAACAGAAAAACACTAAAGTTGCTGGCATACCGGAATAATCCTTTAAACAGTGCGATAATGTTAAAAATAAGTAGTATGGAAAGAAAAACTTCCCCACCGGCAACAATATATTCTCCCCGGAGGAATCGTATAAGGGCAAAAACAAAGAAAAAGAAAGATAAAATGGCATTGATCAGAAAAAGGGTGATCACTTTTTCCTGAATAGTATCTGATTCTCTCTCATATTTATGTCTAATTCTACTAAAAACGCTCATATTCTTTCCTTTTTTCATAAATTGGGAGGATATTACTAATTATTATAGGCATATGCTTCTTATTTAGCTAGAACAACACGGTTTTTTCCTCTGTGTTTGGCCTCATATAATGCCTTGTCTGCCCGATCTATCAGCTCATCGTGAGATTCGCCCTCCTGATATTGAGCTACACCTATGGATACGGTTATTCCCTTCATTTTTTTATCCGATTCTTCAGCCAGTTCAAACTTCAGTCTGATTCTTTCAGAAACCTCTGCCGCCATCTCCAATGTCGTATCGGGAAAAACGACGGAAAACTCTTCCCCGCCATAACGGCAGGGAGAATCATTTTCTCTTGCGGAAGTACGGATAATTTCAGCTATTTTTTTCAATACTTCATCACCCTGCTTATGCCCCCATGTATCATTGAACTGCTTGAAGTTATCAACGTCGGCCATAATAACCGAGAGAGGCTTTTCTGCTCCTCTTGCATGGGGGATACTTTTTTCCAGAATCTCATGGAGATATCGGACATTATAAAGCCCGGTCAAACCATCTGTGATACTGGCGAATTTAAATTTATCCCTGCTTCTGGCCAGAATTTCTCTCTGAGAAAAAGATTTTGTAAATTTACGGGTCAGCATCTGAGACTGTATAATAATAAACACGACAAAACCCAGAGGAGAAGTATAAAGAGTTTGAATAAACTGATTGGCATAGAGAATATCATTTATTACAGCCAGAGAAAAAAGAGCATAGGCTGCCAGAAGAGGGGCCGAACCCTCTCTTTTATTCCCCAGGGCCCTAACCATAACGACAAGAGCATAAAGGATTCCGAGTATCATCATCATCTGGGCAAAGACCATTGAATAATTCGATATCCTTACGGGAAATATGATGATAAAAACACCCAGCATAGAAAAAATTCCGAGTAATATATAATTAACGGTTTTAATGCATTCTCGGGGGAATAGAGAGATCATAAATAGAGCCAGGAGTGAGGCTGTTCCATAAAAGGGAATATACTCCAGTCGTCTGAGGATTTCCCAGGGAAACGAGGGGATAAAAAAAGTGAGGATCTGTTCTCCCGTACAGATAATTCTAATGACAAAAGTCAGGCAGATTAATCCAAAAAAGAACTCTGCCCTTTCTTTCCTTCTATAAAGAAAAACCCCGATATGGAATATTGATATTGTCAGGATTATGGCTGCAAGAGACGCATCGAGCAGCATTCTTCTTTCCCTGAAATTACGTATTTTGTCCTGACTGCCCAAATAGAGATTTCTCCAGATACCGCTTTTTCTGTAGTTAAAATTACTAATATGAATTATAATTTCCGCTTGGTTATCAAGAGCGGAAAATGTGATCGTCCGGGGAAGAAACTGTGGCCGGCTATCCCGCCTGTTATCACTCACCCGTCCATTTGCCGAGAACTCCCGTCCATCTATGGTCAGAGTGTAACTCGATATGATATCGGGAATATAAAGGGAATAGAGAGCCCCCTCAGTCAGCCCGATAATGAGGATTCTCATTGTTCCGAATCCATGTGCCGGGTGATCTGTATCAACAGTCCAGCTTCCGGGAACAGAAATGTATTCTAAGGGAGGGGCAATATCCCCCTCCTGAAAATCTTCTGATGTAATAAAGGCATTCCAGTAAAACTCCCACTGCCCCTGAAGCTTAATGTTTTCTTCTTCAGAAAAATTAATATGGGAGACATCAATAAGACCTTCCTCAACTGAAGGGGCTGCAGCCTGTGCAGAAGAGTATTGCGTGAATAAGAATATAGACAGAGATAAAAGTAAGACTCTGATTTTCATCATCTTATTTTAGATCAACATTATTCATTGGACAAGCATATAAAAATATCTCTCTTTTAGGACATATTCTGACGATTCCTCTTTACTATACGACCGGTCTAATATTATTTTACTATTGAGAGG
>JAEINM010000220.1 GCA_016342385.1 Spirochaetaceae bacterium
AAACAGCAGCTATTTTCTTCTGAAGTCCCCAATTCAATTTTTTGATCAAATCTTTGAAGTTTTATACGGATTCAGGTTATTGTTAAAGATGTCAATTCGGGAAAAGAAACAACTATGTTGTACGATAAATTAGTGCTTGCAACAGGAGCAACACCAGTCAAGCCTCCTATTCCGGGTATAGATCTCGATGGAATCGATACACTGCAGAGTATGGAGGATGCGATCAGGTTAAAGTCTATCGCCAAAGAGAAGAAAGTCAAAAATGCAGTTGTTGTTGGTGGCGGATTAATTGGTATTGAGACTTGTGAAGCTTTTGAGCTTGCGGGAATTAATATAACAGTAATAGAAATGCAGGATCAAATACTACCATTTCTCGATTGGGAGATGGCGAAACTTGTGGAAAATCACATGATATCAAAAGGTGTTAAAGTTATTACCGGAAAAGGTGTAACAAGATTTCTCGGTAAAGATGGTAAGATTGAAGCAGTAGAAATTTCAGGAGGAGATGTTCTCCCATGTGAGCATGCTGTGTTTTCTATTGGTGTTAAACCTAATGTAAAACTTGCCATTGATGCAGGAATAAAAATTGGAGAAGCTGGGGGTATATCTGTAAATAGATTTATGCAAACCAGTGATCCTGACATTTATGCTGCAGGAGATTGTGTCGAAGTCACTAACCTGATCACTCATAATAAACAGCATTGGCCAATGGGAGATGCAGCAAATCTTCAGGGCCGTGTGGCTGCACAGAATATCGTCTATGGAAATAAACAGGAATATAAAGGTGTCATTGGAACTGGTATTTGTAAGGTCTTTGATTTCACAGCCGGAAGTACAGGTTTATCTCAGAAAATGGCCGAGAGGGAAGGTTTTCAGAATATTATAACTGCCATTCATGCTGCCCCGGATAAACCAGGATTTATGGGTGCTGCACCAGTGATTATAAAAATGATTGTTGCAAAATCTACAGGAAAATTTCTTGGAATGCAGACTGTTGGAACAGGTGATGTATCAAAAAGGGTCGCAATGGCGGCAATGGCACTTCATGGACAGTTTTGTATTTCAGATATGGTTAATCTTGATCTTCCTTACGCTCCGCCCTTTTCTCCGGCTATAGACAATTTACTTACTGCAGTACATGTTATAGAAAACAAATGGCAGGGGCATATGGAGGGAATTTCCTCGGTAGAGTTAATGGAAAAAATAAACAATGGAGAGAAACCATTTATTATCGATACGAGGGGAGCTGAGGAATATGAACTAATGCGTCTTGGAATCGGTGAAACATTAATCCCTCTTGGAGCCCTTAGAGATAACTTTGACAAGCTCCCGAAAGATAAAAATACAGAAATTATTACTTATTGTAAGATATCTTTAAGAGGTTACGAAGCATCGTGTATCTTAAGGGCAAAGGGTTATACAAATGTCAAAGTTCTTGAGGGGGGGATTATCGCCTGGCCCTATCCAAGAGAAAAATAGGAATTATCAGTATTATTAAGACGCTCAGTTATAAGGAGCGTCTTTTTTTAACTTTTGATTTTACTATTTATTTTTTATTTTTATAAATATAACAAAAGGTATTGCTCCTGCACTTACATAAGCAGCAAGTGTATAGGTAAGATTCATTCCGAATCTGTCTGCTGCAACGCCAATTAAAAGAGTCATTAATGAGCCAAAGACAAAGCTTATTGTCATATATATACCGTTTATAAAAGAACTGTGTTTAGAATCAACATCGTGCACTAGAGCCAGCATAACCGGTCCGGTTGTAAATAGAAAGAATCCCGATACAATTAGTAGAGGTAATACAAATATTCCCCGGGCATTGACAAATAACCACATAAGAAGAGGATTTATAATTGCTGCAGAAAGCAGCACTTTCTTTCTGCCTATTTTATCGGATAAAGATCCGGCAAAATACGTTCCTATAGCTCCGGAGAACTGAAGAATTGAAAGAGAAATACCCGCAGTCCATATAGATAGACCTTTATTTGTAAGATAAGTGGGTAGAAAAATAGTCAGGGCTGATTTCATAGCAGCTCGGAAAAATATTATTCCGGCAAGAGAGATAAATAATGGCAGCATCATAAAGAAAGTTTGTTTTATTCCATGATCATAGTGTTCACTGATTTTTTTTTCTAATTGAACTTTTCTTAATTTAAAAAATAGTATCAAAGAGGCTACCAAGCCGAAAGGTATCAATTTATATGTTCCATTGAGTCCCCATAAAGAAACAGCACCTAAAATAACTAAAGGGCCTAGAGTTCGAGCTAATTCTCCCCCTAACATATAAAAACTCATCCCTTTTCCCAATTGATTAAAAGAAAAATATTTTATCATTCCCGGACTGGGTATATGAAATAATGCTGATGCTAAACCGGCGACAAGAACCAGTACCAGTAAAATTATATAATTAGGAGAAAGACCTAATAAACTCATCGATATTGTAGTTAAGGCAGGAGCTATTATTACAAAATAACGGACAGATGTTCTATCGGCAATAATCCCTAACAGTGGATTTAGTAAGGTCGGGATTTTTCTGGAGACATCAAGTATTCCGGCTAAAAATAATGAAATTCCCAATTGTTCAATGAGTAAAGGTAGGATCGGTGCTAAAAAAGCTGAATATGTATCATGAATTAAATGGGCAAAGGAGATAGTCAATACATTTTTTACATCAAATTTCTTTTTTCTTTTTTCCATTATTTAAAATTTTTCCTTATGGTAATGAAATTCTAAAGTAAATGAAAATATATACTATTCCATTGATTGTGCATATGCAAGTTGAATAAGATGTATTTATTCAATAACTAAATAGGCTTCTACATATGACAGAATTTATAATAATTTCTAAAAGTTATAGTTGATACTCAATCAATTTTATATTAAATTATTGTGCATATACAAATTTGATGCAAATGATTATCTATGTAGTAATATCAGGATAAAATTATGAATAGAGAAGATGTAAAGAATTTCGGTAGAATGAATGATCCCTCTGCTTCTGCCTGGATAAAGGGCTTATGCGGCGATACCATGGAAATGTATTTAGTTATTGAGAATAATGTTATTAAAGAGGCCCGATTTTATACTGATGGCTGCATTTCCACCTGTGCCTGTGGATCACTAACAGCAGAGCTTGTCATGGGAAGAAACTATTATAAAGCATTATCTATTTCTCCAAATGATATAATTGAGAGTCTAAAAAACCTACCTGAACAAAACCATCACTGTGCCATTTTGGCTGTTAGTACTCTTTACAAAGCGATTGCAAATTATATGCTTCAGTATTAATGAAAGATGGTGATCATTGGTAAAAAATACCAATAAACAGATCCCATTCTGGCGCCTACAGAGAAGATTATAAGTAAAGACAGCATTGTTATAGAGATCTATCAACAACAACTTCTGGAAGAAATCTTTTTTTAATCAATGAGCCGTAATCACAGGTCTTTTTTTATTGACTGATTATAATACAAAGTTTATTATCCATTATACACAAGTAAATATAATGGAGTTTGTCAGTGAAAAAAATAATACATCTTTTCTTTTTTATAATAGTATTTCCCCTGTTTCTCTCCGCTGCTGGAAATAGTGAAGTGAATACAGTTTATGAAATAAAGGACACTACAGGCAATGTAGCTGAGCTGGAAAAGATTCCAGAGAGAATTACATTTGTCGGAAAAGCTTCCAATATTGTAGCAGATGCCTTATATATGTTTCCCGAAGCCAGTACCACGATTGTAGGAGTTGGTAATACAAATCAGAGAAATGGTGATTTTATTGAAGTTCTGGATCCCGATTATACGGATAAAACTTATCTTGAACACACTGTCGGACCAGAACAAATTGCTGCTACCAGACCGGATCTGGTCATTTTAAAGAACTTTCACAAATCCAGTCTTGGAGCATCTGTCAGTCAGTTGGGAATACCTGTGCTCTATCTCAATCTTGAATCTCCAGAATCTTATGAAAAAGACTTCACCATGTTAGGACAAGTTTTTAACAATCCGAAAAGAGCTGAAGAATTGATTAATTATTATAATCAGGAGATGGATTTTGTGCTGCAGAGGACTGAATCAGTAATTAATAAACCAGATGTTTTGTTTATCTATCATTCAACCAGGGATGGAATAGCGGCGTTCAACATACCACCTGAAAACTGGATACAAACAAGAATGGTACAAATGGCTGGAGGCAATCCTGTATGGATCAATGCCAATCCCGGGAACGGTTGGAGCAAGATTCATCTGGAACAAATAGGTGCCTGGAATCCCGACCAGATCTATGTTGTAGCTTATAAAGAAGATATTGGGGATGTTATTGATTCCATGAAAAATTCTTCAGAATGGAAGGAATTTGAAGCTGTAAAGAATGGTCAATTAAAGGCTTTTCCTGTCGATTTTTATAGCTGGGATCAGCCTGATAGTCGATGGATTATGGGATTAAAATGGTTGGCAAAACAAATACATCCCGATCTTTATACAGATCTTGATATTGAGGAAATGACGAGGAAATTTTTTAAAGATCTCTATTTTTTATCAGATGAACAATTTAATGATGAGATAAGAACCAGGCTTGGATGGTAAAAAAACACCTTCCCCATAAAAAAAATACTTTAATACTGCTACTATTATTAGTTGTGTTTTTTTCTATTGCTCTTTTCCTGGGAAGATATCCCGAAACAGGTTTCATGAGTCCTCGACTTCTATTTACAGATAGTCTGGCAAGAAAATTGGTTTTTAATCTGCGTTTGCCGAGACTTCTAACTTCTTTGATGCTGGGAATGACTTTAGCTGGATCGGGTATGGTGTTTCAGATGATTTTTTCCAATCCACTGGTGGAGCCTGGTTTTCTTGGTGTCACACAAGGAGCGGCATTTGGAGCTGCTTTTGCCATCATTTTTTTAAATCCCTCTATTTGGATTATTCAGGGATCGGCTTCGTTTTTTGCAGTAACCGGGTTAGGTCTTTCTTATTTGATTGCGAAAAAGATTCACTTTGGTGGATGGATAATACGGTTAATCTTATCGGGGATTGCTGTTTCAGCAATATATTCTTCAGGTATAGGAATTATGAAATTTGCTGCAGATCCTATGAGTCAGCTGCCTGAGATCACTTTCTGGCTCCTGGGAGGTCTCTGGAGTGTAACATGGCGAGAATTCCTTGTAATTTTTCCCATCTCTGCTCTTGCATTACTGGTCATTTATTTAATGCGATGGAGGCTGAATATACTAAGCCTTGAAGATGAGACGGCCTTTTCTCTAGGAATATCACCGCGAAAATACAGATTAATTTTTCTAATCAGTGCTACTGTGGCAACAGCAGCACTGATTTCTGTCAGTGGGATTATCAATTGGGTTGGTTTAATTGTTCCTCATATATCGAGGAGGCTTTTCAGATCAGATACCAGCTCAAGTCTTCCAGCAGCAATGCTTTTGGGAGGAGTGTTTACCATTTTTTGTGATACTGTTGCAAGAATCTCCTTTGCCGGTGAAATCCCTCTCGGGATAATTACATCCATGATAGGAGCCGGATTGTTTATTTTTCTCCTTCTAAATAAAAATATAAAGGTTCAAAAATGAGCGGAATCATTGTTGAACTGGAAAATATCAGCTTTACCTATGTTTCAGAGAATACTCAAATTCTAAAAACGCTTTCTTTAAAGTTAAGGAAGGGGGAAATCTCCACTATTCTCGGTCCTAATGGAATTGGAAAAACAACACTTCTTCTTATTATTCTCGGATGGATTACAGTCAAAAGTGGTTCTGTAAGACTAAAAGGGCGGAATCTGGAAGAGTACTCCAGAAAGGAAATGGGGCAGCTGATTGGATTTGTACCTCAATATGAACATATCTCATTTGAATACTCATTATTGGAATATGTTTTATTGGGAAGGTCCCCTCATTTAAACTCATTGGAATCTCCCGGTAAGAAAGATTATCAGATTGCCATGGATGCCCTTGAAAGAGTAGGACTTGAAGATTATGCAGAAAGATCCGTTTTACACCTAAGCGGAGGGGAAAAACAATTGGTTCTTCTTGCTAGATCATTGGTCCAGGAATCTGAAATCCTCTTACTTGATGAGCCAATGAGTAATCTTGATCTGGCGAATAAACTTAAAATTATAAAAATTCTCCAAACTTTGAAAGAGGAGGGGGTTACAATACTATTTACAAGCCATGAACCTGAAATTGCGGCTCGTTTAAGTGATTATCTAATTTTGATGGGTCAGAATTATACCATAGAACAGGGCGTCGTTGATGATGTATTAACTAGTGAAAAACTTAGCAGAATATACAATATCCCTGTAAATATAGAAGAAATAAATGGTCGAAAAATTGTTCTCTGGCACGAGTAGAACCTTATTTTAGAATTTCCATCTGATTCCTGTTCTCATTATTTATAGTAACAATATTATATTTGCTATGGGGAATTACTTTTTCTATAAAACTTTTAATCAGATCAGGACGTACTACAATAAAGATGTTTTGAGTCTTCTTTATTTTATTGAGTTTGGATAAACAAGGATAAAACCCTTTTTTTTCTGATAATTCCAAAGGTCCTATTTCATCCAGAAATATAGTTGAATTGGCTTGTTTCAGCCCTTTCTTAATAACTTTATTTGCTTTTTTAAATCCCTTTTCGCTAAAATTATAGGGCCCGAAGGAAGGTCCTTTAAGTTTTTTATCTGTTCTCGCCAATTCCCATTTTTCTTTTCTATACAAATCCAGTGCAAAGAATCCATATTTAATCCCTTTCTCATTATATAATGAAGGAGTTAATATCCCATAGACAGTTGTCTTCTCACTTATTAAGGCTGAACTCTTTTTAAGTAAGAAAGTTGTTTTGCCAATTCCTTTTGAACCAGAAATAATTGTGATCATACTATGTCCATACTTCGGGATTCTTATCCTCTAGTTTTAT
>JAEINM010000221.1 GCA_016342385.1 Spirochaetaceae bacterium
CAAATCTAAGAGATGGATATCCCGATATAATGTTACTAAAAAGGGGAGATACCTGGACAGAAAATCTACCGGATTGGAGGAAATCTGGAAGATCTCAGATAGAAAGAATGATTATAGGAGCCTATGGGTCATTAAGTGATGAAAGACCAAAATTAGGTGCTTTTACGAGTAATGGAGGATTTGATTTTTTAATTGCATCCGATCTCGAATTAAGTGACAGTTGGAGATCAGTGAATTTTGAAGGTGCATTTAATCATGTATTAATTGAAGGGTGTCTTGTCCCTCCTGGTCCAGCACATGGCATGATAATTCAAAATCCCGGAGAAGTTACGGGTATTGATTTTTTTGCACTTCGTAGAAATGTTATCGTCGGCCGCTATCGCCCGTCAGGCTCAACGGGATTTGTACAGGGTATATATATTGATGCTGCAATCAATCTGTTAATCGAAGAAAACATTTTTGATAATAATGGTAAAGATGAATTTGGAGCTTATAACGGTGCACAAGATCTTCGCTGTCATAATACTTATGTCATGCTCGGACGAGGTAATGGAGAAAATCACATCTGGCGATATAATATTTCATCAAGAGCTTGCAGTCACGGTTTTCAAGCAGGATCTGGAGGTTTAATAGAAGCCAATTTATCCGTTGAAAATCCTATTGGTATTGCTGCATCACGAACAGATACTTGGAATGACGATGGATTTCCTGCTCTAATTACTAAAAATGTAATTCTTCATGGTAATGACATAAGTCCTAGTGATTTACGAGGGTGGGGAATACTAATCGAAAACAGTTATAACTCAATAGTAGAAGATAATATTATCGGTGATAATGTAGACAGTGGTTATCCATTTGGAATATTAGTACAGGCCAATATCCGTTCCGGAGTACAAATGTATGTTAGAGATTTAGCTATTAATAATAATATCATACACAATTGGAACGGTAACAATACCATTGATGGAAAGGCTATGACATTTGTTCAGGATGCTTATAGTTCCGGAACAGTATATTCTCATGGGAGCACTCCAGATGATTTTATAAGAGATGTGGAATTAACTAATAATATAGTTCATACAACGAATTCTGAATTGCGATTAATGAATTTAAACCGTTCTAATTTAGTAACTCTTTCTGAAAATAATACTTTTTATGGAACTAGAACATCGGATCAGCTTTTTCGAGTTGGGGGAGCAAATTACAATTTTAACAATTTTTTAAACTTAATTTCAGATACGACAAGCAACTTTAATACGACTAGTCCAAATAACAGTTACGGAATTACAGATTATCTTTCTGGTATAGGTGAAGAGTCGACATTCAGTTCATTTTATTCCCATATTCGTCAGCAACGAAAAGGATTTTGGGACGGTCGATATACAGCAGTACCAATAATTAATTTTGTCAGAAATGCATTCGGCAGAAATCCAGTGGAATATAATTATGATATCTCTGGAATCTCAGGAACCCAATATTACAAACCTTTTAATATTAGAGTAAAAAATTAATAATGGCTCGATTAGAGAATCCAAACTAAAAGATTCTCTAATCGATTGTTTTTATCTTTTAGTTCTTTTTCCGGAAATATCCATTAAAACCAAACAATGGATTTTTTTTCTTCTTGTAATCAAATTTAAATAATACAAAAGCAAATTAGCAAATTCCTACTACAGCCTTTTTATATCAGAAATTGAAATCATTATACGAAAGGAATCAATTTTGGAAAACAAAAATAATAGTATATTTTATGCAAAAGCAATCGGTATTCTCTTAGTTGTAATCGCACATGTCGCCAGAGGATTATTTAATGCTGGAGTAGAAATGCCTCCGTATTATTTGCTTGTAGATTCCATTATTTACAGTTTTCATATGCCTTTATTTTTTTTCCTTTCCGGTTTTTTCTTTTATAATTCTTTTAAAAAAAGAGGAGGGAAAATAATCATCAGCAAGATTGATACTATAGTATATCCTTATATATTATGGTCTATCATTCAGGGAACTATAGAAGTTTTTTTATCGAATTTTACAAATGACACTGTAGAGTATTCAGAAGTTTTTTCATTATTATGGGCACCGAGAGCACATTTTTGGTTTCTATATGCACTTTTTGTAATATTCATTTTGGCTGTAATTTTGTTTTCAATTTTATCCCCGAAAGCTACAGTTGGAATTTTTATACTATCAGCTTTCGCATATATTTATTCTTTAAAAATGCCAGACTTTTTTGTATTACATTACATATCACAAAACTTTGTTTTTTTTGTATTTGGGATTTTATTCTCAATCTATTTTAAAATTGAAAAGTTATCAAATTTATTAATTGTCTGTATTCTGGGTACTATTTTTCTTTTGGGACAATTTCTATTTCATCGAGTATTAGGACTTTTATATTATCAAAAAGGAATAACGTCTCTTTTCTTAGCACTTATTTCCATTCTTTTTATATTATCACTGTCATCTTTAGCATCATCTAGACCGAACAAGTTCTTTATTTTTATAGGCTCTTCATCATTGGAAATATATCTGATGCATATACTAGCAGGAAGCGGGTTAAGAATCATTCTGAAGAATTATTTTGGTATAGAATCATTTATCATACATCTTGTTCTAGGTTCATTATTTGCTATTTTTGCTCCTCTATTAGCCATAATTATTATTAAAAAATTAAAGATTCCTTACATGTTTTCAGCTCCTATTAGTAATGTTATGACTTTTCTAAGTAGTAAAATGCTCCCCAAAAAGCAATAATTATATCACCAAGCTCCGGAGCTGTATAAAATCCATTTTTTCTCATAGATCAGAATTTAATTTTTAAACTATCAAAAAACAGAAGATTATTCAGCAAACTATCATGTTTATCATGAATAACTTATATTTTCTCCCCCTTAAAAATAAAACCTATAATCATTAAAATCATTAGTAATTAATAATTTAGAAATTGAAATGGCACAAAGAATTCGCATCTCATATGCTGACTATATTACTATTTTTTTATATATTTCTATCTTTTTAACAGGAGCGCTTAATTATGCATAAAGCTAAACTCTTATCATCAAAAAAAGAACTTCCTCTTTGGAAAGTAACAGGACAACTTCGGGGAATAGCAATCTTAGCTATGGTAATTAACCATGCAGCTTTTTTTGGTGTATTACAATATAGGTTCAATCATGCGCAAATATCAAAAACCTATATTGCACCCTTTGGTATTCCATGGGAATCAGTAATGCCTGGATGGATAATCCTTCAGGAACTGACACGCTTTGTAGTACCACTATTTATTCTATTAACTGGTCACTATGTTTCAAATTTCAGTAGAAAAGGGAATTCCATATGGGAGCAGATAAAAAAAATTTTATTCCCATTTTTATTCTGGTCATGTGTCGGTTGGTTTTATAGTTATGTCCTTTATTCTTCCGGATGGGATGTGAAGACATTTCTTATCAATATTCTATATGGCTCAACACAACCTGGTTACTTCTTTATCCCTTTAATTTTACAATACTACCTCATTTCGCAATGGATCGTCCCGTGGGTAAAAAAAGGCCGCGATTTCTTCTTATTCTTTCGTTAATTATTCAGCTGTCCTGGCTGGGATTCAATTATTTTGCAACGGCAGTCCGGGGGGGGATATTTTCTTTTCCTTTCTCAATTAACACTCTTCCTGACGTTTTATTTCCCCGTTTCTTTTTCTTCTATGTATTTGGAATCTGGATGGGAGCTTTTCCCGATCGAATTAAATCATTTATCAAAGATAGAACTCTGATACTGCTGATAATTTCTCTTATGAGTGCACTACTTTTAATTACTGAACACGGTGTTTTATATTATATGATAAGCAGTCCTGTAAACGAAATTGAATTATGGAGGATTTTTAAAGCAATGAGTGAATGGAAAATAACAACAGCCATTTCATCTCTGTCATTTATTCTCTTATTATTCAGATTAGGACAAATTAATATGCTAAATTGGAAATGGCTAAAAATACTTGGTGGATCTACCTATATTATTTACATATTGAATGGCCCGTGTCTGCAACCAATAATCAAGTTGCTGAATCACTGGACAATCAATCCGGTATTTCACGGATTGATTTTCATATTCCTCACAATATCAGGAATATTCCTTCCTCTGATAATAATAAATATAACGAAACGCCGGTTACCGAAAGTCAGACTTATAATAGGTTATAATTAACTATCATTGAAACCTCCCCTACCAGGGGAGGTTTTGAACATATTGCTTTAATTTTCTGTTAATATATATTTCAAGCATATTAGTATAGAGAAAAAAGCAAAAAACCTTTAAAATATCTTCTCCACCAGCTGAGGTTGCATATGGAGATATTTTGTAGTTCTTCTTTTCTGTTCAATATCAACATAGACTCTTTTTAATTGCTCAACAGAAATCCCTGCTGCTGATGCAACTTTCTCATCTGGCAAATGATTATTCAGTCCATATAGACATAGATCCATCTTGTCGTAAGGTAGGGAAAAATAAAACTCATCCTGCCCCTGAGGCATGGAATATGTATCCGTTGTCGGTGGTCTCTTGAGAATATCTTCTGGAACTCCAACATATGCAGCCATAGCATAGACTTGAGTTTTGTATAAATGAGCAATTGGTTTGATATCCGCAGCTCCATCACCTAACTTGACAAAAAAGCCCTGATCATATTCTTGTCTATTTGGAGTTCCCGTTGTCGCATAATTCAATCGATCTGCATGATAGTATTCAAGCATCTTCCGGACCCTCTGCTTAAAATTCGTTGCTGCAACAATCTCAAGATATGCTTTTGGTGTTAATCTTTTTTTAAAGATTTCCCCATCAGGATTCTGAGCCACTACAGAATAAAGTCTGAATGAATCAGAATCTAATACACTGGGGAGGACTATTTTAGCTTTCCATTCTTTAGTATATTCAGGAATCACTCTACGATAGGCTTCATCCTGTTTTTCATAACATCCCAGTGAATCAAGAATAGGACTGATATCTGTATATGTATATTCAATACCAAATGTATCAGCAATACTTCTGCTAAGTTCTAACGTATCTTCAGAGGAATGTTTTTCCGGCATTAATAGTCCAAAGACTCTCTCTTTCCCTAAGGCTTTTACACATAATCCAGCGACTGTACTACTATCTATTCCACCTGATAAAGCTACGACAACACCTTGTCTTTTGAATTTTGTAGGAACAGTTTCTGCGATATACGTACAGATTTTTGTACATTCCTTATCCAAATCAAGATTCAATGTTTTAGCTGAAAACTTTTCTGACATTCTGTTTACTCTCCCTTTTTTTATTATTCTCTTCTTCTTTCAATTTTGCTTTTAGAATTTTTCCAGATTCATTTTTTGGAAACGATTGTCGGAATTCTATATATTTAGGGATTTTCAGAGGCGGTAACCTACTCTGAAGATGTCTTCTGATTTCAGTCTCATCAGACCAGTCCAATTCTTTAGAAATAATCAATGCCAGAATAGCTTCTCCTAAAATTGGATCATCCACACCGATTACAGCTGTTTCATGAACTCCATCAACTTCAAGAATGACTTCTTCGATCTCTTTTGCTCCTACTCGAAATCCCTTTACTTTAATCATATCTTTAGTACGGCCGACAACATAGAAAAAACCTTCTTCATCCATTCTGCCTAGATCTCCGGTAAAATACATTCCATGTCTTAATACTTTTGAAGTCTCTTCCGGATCTTTCCAGTAACCTTTCATAATATTTGACCCACGGGCAGCAATCTCTCCTATTTCGCCCTGAGGAACTTCATTTCCCTCTGAATCACAGATTAATAAATCAACATTATCTACAGAAACACCAATAGAGCCCCATTTACTGAAGAGGAATTTGGGATCCAGGAATGATAACCTGGGAGCTGCTTCAGTCGCTCCATACATAATAAAGAGTTCTGCAGGTGAAAACGCCTGAACAACCTCCTTTTGAATCGCAGGAGCCATCGATCCACCAGCCTGTGTTACATAGCGTAGTTTTGGTAATACTGTATCTTTTAAGGAGGAGCGATTCAAAAGAATCATAAACGTAGAAGGGACACCGGAAAATCCTGTAACTTCTGTCTTTTTCATAGTTTCCAGAACTTTGTTGGGAAAGACAAAACTATTATCTATTACTATAGAGGCACCCTTTAGAATATGTGTTAAAAGTAAAGATTTTCCATAAATATAAAAAAAGGGAAGAATGACCATAATTCTGTCATCTTCAGTAAGTCTTAAATATTTACATATGGATCGCATATTTGAAACTAAGTTCAAATGAGTAAGCATAACTCCTTTTGGTTTCCCTGTACTTCCTGATGTATAGACTATCTCTGATAAATCAATATCGATAGTAGTTATTTCCAATGCATCAGTTTTTCGAGATTCTATAACATTAATAGTCTCGACATTGATATCGGCAAGTTCATCATATAAAGAGGCTTCTCCCTCTGTTAGTACCAAGTCTGTAATATTAGGACATTTTTTAAGAGCGCTGATTAAAAACCGATTAAATTTTTTTTGAGTAATAACACATTTTGAATCTGAATCATTGAGTAAATATGAAAGGGACTCACTATTCGTTTCAGTGTTTAAACCTACCACTACACCCCCGGCTTTTAAAATTCCAAAATAAGCCGCAATATAGTAAAAGGAATTTTCATGAAGGATAGCAACTCTATCCCCTCTTCTAATTTTTTTTTCTACTAAATAATAAGCAATTGAATCTGCTACTTTGTTCAATTCAAAATAGGTATACCATTTATCTTTAAACCAGACAGCATTCTTATGAGGATTGTCTTTTGATGCTTTTTCAAGAAGATGATGAACCTGCATTGAAAACTCCTAAAAAATGAAATTGATATTAATTTCATTTGATTTATTCTTCATATCATAATACA
>JAEINM010000222.1 GCA_016342385.1 Spirochaetaceae bacterium
AGATAGTGCGATGTAATCTCCGGGTATGCATTCACGGGCATCGGGTTTGTTGTATTTGTCCAGGCACACTTTTTTCATGGTTATTCTCAAGACCCCACCGGGTTCTTCATCTTTACTCCTCATATCTGTCATGGCGTGATAGGAGTTTATACAGAGGTTCAGAACAGATTGCTCAATCTGGGCATAATCGGCAATGACGGGAATACTCTCTCCGAGCAGTTCCACTTCAATATCTACGGATTTGTCAAAAGAGTTTTTACAGATAGATTCTATGTCAGAAATGGACTGATTCAAATCAATGCTTTCAAAATTCAGCTCATTGCTTCTCGATAGACTTAATAACTGCTGAACCATTGCAGCGGCTCTTTTTCCCGATTTATCAATAATTTCCAGACAGTTTACAAAGGCTTTGTCCAGATCGGGATAATCTTTTTCGGATTTATGGAGCAGGATAGAAGATGAGGTGACAATCCCTGTCAGTACATTATTGAAATCATGTGCGAAGCCACTGGTTAACACTCCCAGAGTCTCCCATTTCTGGGTCTCTATCAGCTGATTTTCAATACTTTTAAGATTTGTCACATCATCCAGTCTGATTACAATTCCATCGGTTTTTTCCCCCGCCAGGGGAGATATGGTAATATTGAAGTACCGGTCCTTAAGGGATTCAATTTCAATTGAGTTCTCTATATAGGGGTGATTCTGCAAGAGGACTGAGTCAATTTTATCCCGATAGACTTGGAGAAAGGGAAATTGAAGAAAGAGATTCTTATCTTTTTTTACGGCTATCTTAGCGGCATGATCGTTGCTGTGGATTAAATTGAGCTTATTATCAGCTGTTATAACAATACTGTTGAGGGATTGAATAATATTGTTTAAATATCTCTCGGTTTTCTTCAGCTTCCTCTCTGTTTTCTTTCTTTCTAAAAGTTCAAGAGACAGTTTATCACTTCTTTCCTTTAATTCGTTCATTCTGTTGAATAGAGCATTTTCGAGATTGGAGTAAGATTCAGCCAGCTGAGAAATTTCCAGGTTTTTTCTGGCATCAATTTTCTCCTTTAGAAACCTGTTTCTGTCGAGTGAAATGTGAGAGAGATTTATTGAAAGAACATAGGATTTTAACTGTTCGATAGGTTTTATTATTGATTGACCGAAGGCTGCCGTGGCTATGATAGATATAAGCGTTATAAGAAGAAGGCCGCTTATAATGGCAAATAATTCCTGATCATTCCGCAATTGCATAATGTACAGAATCTCGTTTCTAATATTTTCGACTATAAGCAGGATCTGATCATCGATCAGATCCAACTGAGTCGTTCCCGATTCTATTTCATTGTTGTATTGCAGAATTGATTCAGAGGTTTCAAGGAAGAACCGGTACATCTCTACTGAATCATTGTACCAGAGAACATAATCATTATAAGAACTCCGGTTTCCCGCTTCTGTCATGAATTCCAAATGGATTTGGAGACTTCTCATCATTTCCTTCAGAATTTCGGGAACAGGCACTGACAGGGCTGCCATAAGTTTCAACTGGTTGATTTTTGAGATTATTTCTCTATTGATATAATGAAGTTGTATTATATCGTCGTTGACTAATCTTTCAGGTGAGAGAAGTTCCGGCTTGGAAAGATCTTCTAATTCTCTGTATTTTAACAGGTAATCATTGCTTCTTTTTTGTATTGAAAATATTTTCGTTTTTCGGAAGAGATAGCTATTCCGGGTCGATTCTATTAATTTTTCTCTCTTATTCAGCAGTGCACCAATTTCGAGAAACTGGGGTTCGCTGTCTTTTAAGAGAGATTGGTTTATCTCGTTGAATTTCGCTTTAACTTCGAAATTTAATTGTTCAGTTAAATGGTAATCCCGGTCATTCTGAAGCATCATTTTCTCTGTATATTGTTTTTTGAAAATTAATAATTTGAAATCGAGAATTGTACTGGAAAGTTTATAATATTCCTCTTCGTTTTCACCTAAGAGATAGATAACACCGGCCATACAGAGCAGAGAGAATATATTAATGACAATAAGTATCAGAACCCTTTGTGATATTTTCATGATGCTGCCTTGTAGTATATTATATTATTTCTGGTACTTTGTGATAATAAATTATATATTATAGATGTTTGTAAGGAAAAATAGTGAAAATTACATATAAAGGGGATTATTCCCTGAAAGTGGTCCTGGAGCTGGCCTGCAGCTATCCCGAAAGATTAGTCCATATAGAAGAAATATCCAGAAAACAGGATATTCCCAGAAAATTCCTTGAACAGATTCTCCTCAATCTGAAAAGGGGAGGATTCCTGGTTAGTAAAAAAGGAGCTAAAGGGGGATATTCTCTGGCTAGATCTCCCAGGGAGATAACTCTGGGAGAGATTGTACGCTTTATTGAAGGTTCTGTTTATCCGATTTCATGCATTGACTGCGATTCACCTTCTCCCTGTAAGGAACTTTCCGACTGTGTTTTTGCTCCAGTCTGGCGGGAGATTGGCGATTCCATTACCGGTATTATTGACGGGATTAATTTTGAAACTCTGAAAGAGGACTATCTTCTGAAAAAAAACGGCTATATTCCCGATTTTCAGATCTAGTATTCCCCCTGAAGACAGTAGTAAAAAGTGTTTACAACTGTCTTTTTTTTATTATAATTCTCAGAAGGGGATTGTAAATGAGTATGGTCAGGAAAAAAGATGAACCCTACTGCCTGGTTTTAAGTGGTGGTGGTGCTAAAGGTGTTTTTCATATCGGGGCCTGGAAAGCTCTGAAAGAACTGGATATTGAAGTAAATGCTTTTATAGGAAATTCTATCGGAGCCATTATTGCCGGTTTTCTAGCTCAGGGGAATGAAGAAAAACTCTATTTTATCGGTGATAATATTGCCATCGATTATCTGATTCGAATTCCCGATGAATTAATCGAAAATGGTGAATTGAAGGTTAATTTCAAGCATCTTACCTCTTTCCGGACTTTTTATAAAGAAGCTCTGGCCGGAGGCGGTTTTGATACGAGCCCTTTAAAAAAAATTCTCCATGAATCTCTAGATGAAAGGATTATCCGCAACAGTGGTAATGATCTGGGAGTTGTGACATTCAATATTTCAGATATGAGACCGAGTGAAGTTTTTCTTGAGCAGATGGAAGAAGGGACATTTATTGACTATTTAATGGCCAGTTCGGCTTTCCCGGGATTTCATCATCCTGTAATAAAAGGAAAGAAATATATAGACGGGGGTGTCTACGACAATATACCCTACCGTCTTGCCCGATCCAGGGGATATAGAAAAATTATAACCATTGATATTTCAGGTATGGGAGTCAATAAGCGCCCGGTAATTGAAGGAACTGAAACCATTTATATTAAAAACTCCATTAATATTGGCGGTGTCCTTGATTTCAATAAAGAGTTTCTCTCCCGTTTTATGGAACTGGGATATTTGGATACGATGAAAACTTTCGGCAAACTGAAAGGACTGGATTATTTTATTGTACCCGACAGAAGATGGGAAAAGGATTTTGAGTCTCTCCTGGAAGATCCTCAAACTCTTGTCTTACTGGAGCCTCATCTCAAAGAACAGGAAGACTCAGATTCAGAGGTGGCCTTAAAGTTACGATCCATACTCCCTCATTCCATGCGAAACAACCGGAGGGATCTTCTGTACAATCTGCTTGAATGCGGTGCTGAAATCTTCCGTCTGGAAAAAATCAGGAAATATACAGTCGAAGAGATGGTGAAATTACTGCAGAAAAGCCAGAAGGAAGAAGATGAAAAATTGAATTATCTCGATTCTGTAAAGAGCAGGAGTGAGATAAGATTGCTGTTAAAAAGGATTAAAATGGTCCTTAAAGAGAATTCTGTTAGGGATTCATTAAATGAAACACCTTATCATAATAGATGTGCTTATGAGAAGATTCTTGAAGGAAAACGTGGGAAGCTGCTTAAAAAAGGTCTATATAATATATTCCCCGAGTTGAATGGTGGATTGTTCCTTCTGGATCTTATTAACAATAATTTAATATTTAAATTATAAAAAATTATTGATTTTAAAAGGTTTATAATAATATTTTGATAAGAGTTAAGGAGTTTTGTCTTATGAAAAATGTATTTGTTTTGTGGAAAGATATTATTGTTAATCCCTTTGAAGGATATAAAGGGGTCAATGAGAGCACAAAAATTTTGCTTCCCTTATTGTCCATAATTGTTCTCTTCCTTATTTCCATCTCCATGATTGTTCCCATTATGCTCAGTGATGCCTATGGCGACGCTGTTGTCCGGGTTCAGATCAGCACTATGGCTGAAAGGGGAAATGAAATGAGTGCTGAACAGCAGGCTGCTGTTGCCGAGCAGATTAAATCTCCCATGGTGCGGAATATCACAATAGTTTCTGCCTATGCCGGAGGATTAATTACTTTCTTTCTGGTGACACTCCTAGTCACCCTGATTTTGAAAATAGTAATTTCCTCTGTAAAAAAAGAGACGGTTAATTTTTCTCTTGTGTTCAAGATTATTATCTTTGCCTCTAT
Source organism: Spirochaetaceae bacterium (assembly GCA_016342385.1). Taxonomy (GTDB): domain Bacteria; phylum Spirochaetota; class Spirochaetia; order DSM-2461; family DSM-2461; genus Spirochaeta_F. The sequence continues at coordinate 4,521 of JAEINM010000222.1, forward strand.
TGTAGCGATGATTCAGTCAATTCTGAAAATGGGAATTACGCTTTCAGGTGACTGGGAGAGGACTCTGAGCCGAGTCAATGACACAGCGGCCCTGCAACAGGCTCTTCAGTCTCCCGTCAGTCTGGCCGCTCTGGCAGATCCTGGCGCAGTCAGTAACTCAGTTTATATGTTAATCGATTCCTTTAGCGACATTTTTAACTGGATTTATTATATATTTCTCTATGCCGGATTGAGGGTTGTTACTCAACTGGAAAAGAAACCAGCTCTCATTATCATTATAGCCCTTGCTCTTTTCTCCATAGCTATAGGTCTGCTTTTTACTTTATTTACATAAAAAGGTTAGAATGAAAAAAAAAGTAATATATATCATTATCATTTCAATCATTGTTCTGTCGGTTCTTATTGGAATAATCAGTAGAAATCGAAGCAGACTGCAGAAAGTGGAGGTTTACACTGTTGAAAATGAGGATTTTGTTCGGGAAGTCTCATCTAATGGTGAAATTATCTCTATAGAAAGCGAGCATATTGTTTCCACTGTTAACGGAAAGATAGAAAAAATCTATGGGGAAGCAGGAGACCTTGTCAAAAAGGGTGATCTTATTCTCAGCCTTGATCTCGATGATCTTGAGCTGCAGAGACAGAATCTTCTGACGACTCTTGAATCGACCAGAATCATGGTCCGCAAGGAACTTATTTCGCTCCGCTCAGCCTATATGCAGGCCGTAACCGGATATGAACAGGCTGAAAGGGAATATTTAAGATCGGAAGACCTTCATAAAAAAGAGTTTACCAGTGATGTGGAACTGCAGTCCAGAAGAGATGCTTTTCATATAGCACATGATACATTGACTTCTGCCATGCAGCAGCTGCGCTTTCGCGAGGGGCGCGATCCCGATGAATCGGCAGAAATGGATTCCCGGAGCGATGACCGGATTGTCGAAGAATCCCCTGAAGTGAAACAGGCCTATCTCAATCTTAAATCCCTTGAATCAGATATGGAGAATTATTCCTTTCATTCATCCATAGATGGCGTCATTACGGCCATTAATGTGGAAGAAAGGGGAGTGGTCTCTCCGGGGGTGGTTATCGCCTCTATTCATAATTCCGGGCACCTGGAAGTTATCGCCAATATCGATGAGGTGGATCTTTCCTACATTAGCGAGGAACAGGATGTTAAAATAGAATCGGATTCCTTTATCGGCGAGCAGCTGAAGGGGAAGGTTACAAAGGTGGCTCCTATAATCCGGAAAATCGGAGATTCACGGGTCTGTGAGATTCGGGTGAAAATCCTGGAAAATCCAGACGATGTGGCAAAAATCGGAGCGAGTTGTTCTATTTTTATTACCGTAGAGAATAAAATCGCCCGTCCTGCCATTCCCGTAGAATCCTATTTTATCGAAGAGAATAAAAAATATGTTTTTTTACTGGAACCCGATGAATACGATGAGAATATTTTTTCTGTGAGAAAGCAGGAAATAGAAACGGGAATTCTCGGAATAGAGACAGTTGAGGTAATCTCCGGCCTCACAGCGGGTGACTCCATCCTCAATTCCGACCGGACGGGAATCCTTGAAGGCGATGAGGTCAAAAGAGCTGAAGATGATAATCCTTAAGGGTATAACAAAAATATATAAAATGGGTGATGTCGAGGTTAAAGCTCTCGACGGGATTGATCTTGAAATTGCCGAACACGAATTTATCTGTATTATGGGAGCCAGTGGTTCGGGGAAGTCCACACTGATGAATATTATAGGTTGTCTCGATAAACCGAGTGAGGGATTTTATTCTCTTGATGGATCTGATGTCTCCTCTCTGACCAGTGGTGAACTGGCGGATATCCGGAATAAAAAAGTCGGTTTTGTTTTCCAGACATTTAATCTTCTCCCGCGGATGACAGCCCACAGAAATGTTGAACTGCCCCTGATTTATGCCGGGGATGGAGACAAAGAGAGGAAAAAGAGAACAGCTCTAGCTCTGGAAAAGGTGGAACTGTCCGATCGGGCAAAGCACAAGCCGAACGAGATGTCCGGAGGTCAGAGACAGCGGGTTGCCATTGCCCGGGCCCTGGTAAATGATCCCAGTATCCTTTTCGCCGATGAACCGACGGGAAATCTCGATTCCCGGACAGGACTGGCTATAATGGCTCTTTTTCAGAAACTTCACAGAGAGGAGGGCGCCACCATTGTCATGGTTACCCATGAAATGGATATTGCCCTTCATGCTTCGAGGATCATACACCTGAAAGACGGGAAGATAATCGGAGATGAGAAAATTGAAAAGCCCAAAGATGCACAGGCGGAATACAGAGCCGTTGCCGATCTCGATGTTGACAATCTTTCCGATGCCATATCGAAACACGAGTAGAGAGACTCT
>JAEINM010000223.1 GCA_016342385.1 Spirochaetaceae bacterium
ATTGAAGCTTCGGAAAAACTGGAATTGCTTGACAGTGGAAAAATTTTCGGTAATGTCAGAACTCCCAATTTAAAAATTGCAGAAGGTGTTGAGTTTGACGGCGAATGCGAAATGATTAAAAATCCCGAAGATATCGACATATTCTCTGCAACTGTTTCTCAGTTGAAGCAATCAGTTAAAAATGTCTGATTTAGAAGATTACTCTCTGTTGTTATTTGATCTATTGGTCGGTCGCGGGTTGACAATGACTGCAGCAGAATCCTGCACCGGCGGACTAATATCAAAAATAATGACTGATCATCCCGGAAGTTCAGAAGTTTTCTGGGGTAGTTTTATAAGCTATTCTAATGATTCGAAGAAAAGACTTCTGAATATAAAGAGTTCTATTCTCGACTCCTATGGAGCTGTTTCCGGAGAAACTGTACGTGCTATGTCTCTAGGAGCTCTTCGGTTAAGTAGAGCTTCCTGTTCTGTCTCAGTTTCCGGTATTGCAGGTCCCGGTGGTGGATCGGATTTAAAGCCTGTTGGAACTGTCTGGATCTGTGCCGCTTTGAAAGGAGGCCCTTTAAAAATGGAAAATTTCCTTTTTCAGGGTAATCGTTCCATAGTCAGGAATAAAACGGCAGCAGCAGCATTAAAGATGTTATATCATCTAATTTTAGAAAATTAACTATTGACAGTAAATAAATGAATCAATATAGTAAATTTAGTATTAGATATAATACTCATATGTGTACCCCTGTTGTTCGGTTCATATCATAATCAAAAATAAGCACTATTATACATATAAATACCAAAAATAAATATGGAGAAATCATGGCTATTATTCGCAAGAATCAGTCTCCTTTAATTGCAGAAAATCCTGTAGAATCAGAAACACCCCAAGGGGAACTCGAGTTGGAAATGAATCCGATAAATGAAGAAGAAACAAAACCTAAAAGAAAGCGCACAGTTAAAGTAAAGCTTAAGGATAATGATACCGGTGTTTCAGATGAGGCATCCAGTACTGAAAATATTGATATTGGTTCTGGTGAAGAGGGAGACTCTGAATCAGCCGCTAAAAAATCCAAGAGAGCTGTCAGAAAAAGAACTGTTAAAAAAACGGCTCCGGTAACAGAAGTAATCACAAGTGAGTTAGGAGAAACTGTTCCTGTACCGGAAAATCCTGATACCCGGAAAGAGGGATTTTCAGAACAGGTCAAAGCAGATGTATCTGGGGACACCGATTCTGATGAACCGGATAGCACCGATATAAACGAGAGGCAGGATCAGAAAAAGAGACAGGACAGCAAGTATAATAATAATAATCGAAGAGGAAGTTATTCGAGAAATCGCAATAATCGTTCAAGAAGAGACTCAACGAAAATACCTAAGCAGATTTCTCTTCCTACTGAAGACCAGCCAAGAATAACGATTAATGAATTAAGTCATAAAAATATGCCCGATCTCAGGCAATATGCGCTGGATATGGGAATCGAAAGAGATGATCTTATCACACTTAAAAAGCAGGAATTGATTTTTGCCATATTGAAAGCCCATATAGAGCTGAATGGTGTTATCTTTGCCGATGGAGCATTAGAGATTTTACCTGATGGTTATGGATTTCTCCGATCCTCTTTTAATTCCTATTTACCCGGAGGTGATGATATCTACGTCTCACCTTCTCAGATCCGGCTTTTCAATCTGAGGACAGGAGATACTGTTTTCGGTCAGATCCGTTCTCCCAAAGAAGGGGAGCGATTTTTTGCCATGTTGCGCGTGGAAACCATAAACTATGATGATCCTATTGTGGCCCAGTCAAGAGTCGCTTTTGAAAATCTGACTCCTTTGTTTCCAACGGAACGATTGAACATGGAGACCAAGTCAACCGATCCGTCTACTCGAATGATCAATCTGTTCTGCCCGATCGGTAAAGGACAGAGGGGACTGATTGTCTCTCCTCCCAGAACCGGAAAAACAGTCCTGTTACAAAAAATTGCCAATGCTATTACAGAAAATCACCCTGAAGTTCATCTCATTGTGCTCCTGGTTGATGAAAGGCCTGAAGAAGTTACCGACATGAAGAGAAGTGTACAGGGGGAGGTCGTTGCATCTACTTTCGATGAACCGGCCTCACGTCATGTTCAAGTGGCAGAGATGGTTCTTGAAAAAGCAAAGAGATTAACAGAACATAAAAAAGATGTTGTTATACTCCTCGATTCCATTACGAGACTGGCAAGAGCCTACAATCAGACAGTTCCAACTTCAGGTAAGATCCTGTCAGGTGGTGTCGATTCCAATGCACTGCATAGACCAAAGAGATTTTTTGGAGCAGCGAGAAATATAGAGTTTGGCGGAAGCCTGACAATCGTGGCCACGGCACTTATCGATACAGGTAGTCGTATGGATGAAGTTATTTTTGAAGAATTCAAAGGAACTGGTAATATGGAAGTTGTTCTGGATCGAAAGATGGCCGATAAACGTTTATATCCGGCAGTCAATCTGAAAAAATCCGGAACAAGAAAAGAAGACCTACTTTTAACAAATGAAGAGTTAAATAAAATGTGGATTCTGAGAAAAGTTATAAGTCCTATGGATGATGTCCAACTCACTGAGATGATTGTTGACAAAATGCGGAAAACCAAGAATAATGAAGCGTTCCTGAGGTCTATGAATACAACCTGATGGAAATCGGGGTCTTTGAAACGGAGCCCTGCGGAGGATTTTTATAATGAAAGATGGAATACATCCCAAATACGAACTGGCGACGGCTAAATGTGCCTGTGGTAATACTTTTCAAGTAAAGAACACTATAGGAGACCTGGAACTGGAAATCTGTTCTGAATGTCACCCTTTCTTTACAGGTAAGCAGAAACTTGTAGATACTGCCGGACGTATAGAAAGATTTAACAAAAAATACGGTATCAAAAATAAAGACTGATATACCGTTTTTCTGGAGAGGGCTGTTCATAATGAACAGCCCTTTTTACTTATAATGCATAATTTCACTATTAAAAAAGGAATATCCCCTTTTCTATTGTAAAAATGCCGATTCAGCCTTAATATGGTTAATATTAGAGCTTTATCACCAGGTGCTTGATTATGAAAGAAATATTTTCCCTTCATAAAGAAGAATATAGTACAGAACCGGAAGTTGTTACATCGGCTCCGGGGAAGATTAATCTTATGGGGGAATATACAGAATTTTCTGAAGGTTATGTGCTATCTGTTGCTATCGATAGATATGTAGAGGTAGCGGTATCCAGGAGAAATGACAATTCTCTCAGATTCTATTCTGTAAATTACGACGAAAGAAAAAAGACAACGATCTCAAACCTTAAAAAGAAAAAAGAGGATAGATGGGCCAATTACCCTAAAGGGGTCATCTCTTCCCTTTTGAGGATCGGTTGCATTCTAAAGGGTGTTGATATAACCATTATGGGTAATATTCCCGAAGGAATAGGCTTGGCTTCATCTTCAGCTATGGCTATAGCCCTGACTGTTGCTTTGAAAAAACTATTTGAACTGGAATTAAGTGAAGTTCAGATCATTGAGGCTGCCAGGCAGTCTGAGTCAGTTTTCCTCGGTCAGAAAACAGGGATTTCTTCATTTCTACTGGCTTTTTATGCCAAAGCGGGATACGCCATGTTTCTCGATACGAGAAGTCTTGAATATGAATACGTACAACTGAAATTCAAAGACCACAGTTTTCTGATTACCGATACGAGAATTCCTCCTTCATTAATCGAAATTGATGATGAAATTGACTACTATGAAGATTTTAAAACAATTGTAAAAGCTTTATCGGCAAGAAAACCCGGATCTTCTCTAAGAGATTATTCTAAAAAAGATCTGAGTCTCAGCATTGATGGAGTCAGTGAAGATACCAGGAGACGTTCAATGCATATCATGGATGAGAATCAGAGAGTACTTGATATGAAAGTATACCTTGAGCAATCAGATATGATCATGTGCGGTAGATTGTTAAGCCGATCACATGAGAGTCTTAGAAATCAGTTTGATGTTTCCTGTCCGGAGCTGGATTGGCTTGTAAAACGGGCCCAGGAGACTCAGGGGGTATATGGTTCAAGACTGACTGGCAAAGGTTATGGGGGCTGTACAGTTTCATTGATTGAAAATGATAAGATAGAGATCTATGAAGAACACCTTGAAGAATATGAGAGGATCTTCGGTTTTAAAGCTGAAGATTTTATATGTAAGCCTTCTACTGGAGTCAAAATTATTTTCCCTCAAGAAGGCTGATATATGACAATTTTACTGACAAATGATGATGGTATAGACAGTCCTGGACTGACCGCTCTTTATAAATCACTTTCCGACAAATATAATGTCTGGATTATGGCTCCTGATGGTGATCGCAGCGGAAAATCTCAATCAATTACATTCAGAGATGCAATTCGGACAACTCCTGTATCGGAGCGGGCTTTCGCCTGCAGCGGGACACCTGCTGATTGTGTCGCTATCTCAATGCTGGGAGCTATTCCTGATGAGATTGAGCTTGTTATTTCCGGTATTAATCTGGGACCGAATCTGGGAACTGATATTATCTACTCCGGTACTGCTGCTGCGGCCAGACAGGCTTCATTGAACAATTGCCCGGCAATTGCAGTCTCTCTTTCCACACAGACTCATCCTTTTAATTTTACTGATGCCACATCTTTTATTAGAGAGAATATTGAGACTCTGATGAGTTTATGGAATAATGATCATTTTGTGAATATTAATATTCCCCAGCGGTTAAATAAAAACTATTCAGTCGAAATTACTCATCCTTCACGAAGAATATATGAAGATAATCTTGTAAAATTTGTATCTCCAGCCAACGAGACATATTATTTCCTAAATGGTACAGGTATAGCCTCTTCAGATCTGAAAGGTGAGGATTCTTCTGCTATACTGAATGGTAATATTTCCCTCTCACCGATTTATCTTCATCCTGTTAATCATAGAGAAGATGCAATGTATAAGTCTGCTGAGTATAAGAGGTGGTAGCATGATTTCACGGAGAGATAAAGGTATAACCTTCTATAATAATGGAGATTATCAGGAAGCTCTGGATGCTCTTCTAGCATTAAATGTCGTCTATGAAGAGGATCCGGAAACGGCCTATTTTATGGCTTTATCTTATACTCAGCTAGGAGATTTTGAAAGTGCTGAATTCTATTTTGATATTGTCATCCGCTATGATATACATGTCCTTAGAGTTTTTCAGAGCTCCATGGTTCTCAGTTATATTTACAGTATCACTGAAAAATACGATCAGGCAATAAGACTGATTCTACAGGTGATCGATGAGGGTTTTGAATCGGCTCAACTCTATTCTACCTTGGCTTACTGCTGTCATGGCAGCGGGAATATCTCCAAAGCACTTGATTATCTTGAAAAAGCTATGGAGTTGGAACCGGATAATCCCAATAGTCTCAATTCTTATGGTTTTATACTGGCGGAAGAAGGAAAATCAACTGGGTCTGCTATCGATTTCTGTCTTAAGGCTCTGGAGCAAAATCCCGAGTATGGAGCTTATCTCGATTCAGTCGGTTGGGCTTATTATAAAAATGGTAATATTGTCGAAGCAATAAAATTTCTTCGAAGGGCTAAAGAAGTCTGGCCTGATGACGAGGAAATTGAAAGACACCTCAGGACTGTTGAGTCCGGGTTTTAGGGGATGGAAAAATAAATGATCAGGAAACGTATTTCCCTGTCTGCATTCTTCTTGTTAATAATAGGAAACGTATCTCTTTTTTCTCAGTCAATAGATATGAAAGCAGTAGAAGCAGAAGAGAATCTGAGATGGGGAGTCATAGCCTATAATAATGGTTATTATAATAAATCCGTTCAATCTCTGGAAAAATCTTTAGCTTTGAAGCCGGAAAATTCGCGGATTCTCATGTGGTTGGGGCGTAGTTATTACATGTCTGGAATGGAAGATGCCGCCCTGGCGGAATGGGATAAAATAATTAATTCCGAGAAGGCAGGATCCTCTCTTATAAATTTTTCCGAATTGGTTAAATATCGGCAGCTTCTTTCTATCAGACCCGAATTTGAGGAAAAGTGGGTTATTCATATGGACATTGAGAATATGTCAGGCTCTTACGAACTCTTTCAGAGACCTACGGCGACTTCCTCTTCTCTTGATGGCTCAGGAAGTATATATGTTGTGTCTTTTGCCACAAATGAAGTTCTTCGATTCAATGCCAATGGAGCCTTAAAGTCTGTATTTGATGGTGGACTTGAGGGATATAACCATCCCTTTGATATATATCCCTTAAAAAACGGTAATTATCTCTTAAGTGAGTTTTCCGGAAATAATGTCTCTTTATGCAATTCTGAAGGACAGAGGATAGTAAAAATAGGGCAAAAAGGGATCTCTCCCGGGCAACTCCTGGGGCCACAGTTTCTCGCGTCGGATAATTCTAATTATTTTTATGTAACCGATGCTGGAAACCGGAAAGTCGTAAAATATGATTTTGAAGGAAATTTTATTCTGGAAATGGGTAGGAGAACTCCAGATTACGACGGATTATCCGGGCCCGCTGGAATAGCGCTTTTACATAATGAACTCTATGTGGTTGATTCTATTAAGAAAGCAATTGATGTTTTTGATGAAAGCGGCAATTATCTACGGACACAGATTGAAGGGAAATTGGAGATGCCTGAAGGATTGAGTGTCTATAAGGATGATCTGCTCATAGCTGACGGTGCTCTTGTAAGAAGATATAATCCCGCTATGGATCTCCTGACTGTTTTTGCTGATAGAAGAGGAAACAGTTCAAGAGCAATCAACATTGATTTTGATGAAAACGGAAATCTTCTCATAGCTGATTATGATACCAATAGA
>JAEINM010000224.1 GCA_016342385.1 Spirochaetaceae bacterium
TCTTGTGGTTATCACTCTGGTTTTCCCAGAACCGGCTCCTGCCAGAATAAGCAGGGGATTTTCCCGGTGTGTCACCGCTTCCAGTTGCTGTTTATTAAGACCATCCATATAGGACGGATGCGATTTTTTCATTACTCTTCCAGCGAAACAGCTTCCAGATCCATTCCATTTCTTTTGATAATTTTCACTTTGATAACATCTCCGGGTCGGATGGCAGAGGAGTGAATAACTATTAACCCATCAACTTCCGGAGCCTGAAAATAAGCTCGTCCAAGGTAGAGATTCTCTTCGCCCACTTGTTCTTCAATCAGTACATCAACTTCCCGGCCTATAAAAGCATCGAGCAGGTTCTGGGTAATGACTGTCTGCTTACTTTCAAGCAGGGCTTTTCTCCGCTGAGCTTTTTTCTGGGACAGTTTTGTTCCCAAAGCGCCCCGATATGACCAGGCCGGTGTATCTTCCTCCCGGGAATAAGTAAAAAATCCAACCCAGTTAATCTTTGCCTTCTCCTGAAAATCAAGAAGGTCCCGAAAATCAGCATCATTCTCACCGGGAAATCCAGTCATAAATGTTGATCGGAATACAGCCCGTGGCAATTTGGCTCTTATGCTCCGAATCATCTGAAGGTGAGATTCGGCTGAACCCTTCCGACCCATTCTCCTCAGTATTTTCTCTGAAGCATGCTGAAAAGGAATATCAAAATAAGGGAGGAATCTCTCATCATCTCTAATAATATCCACAACTTCATCGATAAACCGGTCGGGGTGGATATAGAGGAGACGAACCCAGAAATGCCCTTTAATTGCCGCGATTTCCTGTAAAAGCCGGGGCAATGCCTTCTCTCCCCGATCTGTGCCATAACCAGCGAGATCCTGAGCAATGAGATTAAACTCGAAGGCACCATCACTGACCAGCTGTTTAATCTCCGCTACAATATCATCCAGTGGCCGGCTTTTCAGATCTCCTTTTATCAGGGGAATAGCACAATATGTACAACGGTTATCACAGCCTTCGGCAATTTTTACATAGACCGAGCGATCATAGGAGAAGAATTTCTTCCGGGGGGTGACAGAGAGATCCGTTTCGGGAATAAAGACTGGTTTTTCATCATTCAATACAGATTGAATAACTTCGGGAACATGACTGGGAGCCATAGAGCCGAAAACGCCATCCAATTCGGGAATCATTTTAATAAGCTGTGTATTATATCTTTCAGAAAGACAGCCGGCAGCCAGAACTTTTTTATCGGGATAGGAAGAGGTAAAATCGAGGAGAGTATTGATAGATTCCTCTTTTGCTGATTTTATAAATCCACAGGTATTAACGATTATCAGACCGGCATCTTGTGGATCATCTACGGAAATCCAGCCTTCCTGGCAAAGAGTGGATATGATATTTTCAGCATCTACCTGATTCTTAGAACAACCCAGATTCTCTACATAGAAAGTCCTAGTTGACAGGGGTGATGATGAGTTCGTACTTTCCTGTTTCATTATTTTTTATCCATTTAACAGAACGTACAACGACCTGTCCGTTTTCACCAATGCTGATCTCTTTGCCGGAAATTTTCAATTCAACAATACCCGCATTGGAGGCCCATAAAGTGACTGTTCTGTTTACATCAATTTTTAAGCGCTCTCCAGCCTGATAGAACTTTTCGATAGCTGGCTGATCATCATTTTTATGTCGCAATAATCCATCTCCCCGAAAGAAAACATCAACAGTATAAGCCTGGGGATAATCTTCTAAAGAGATGACTGATTTTTCGACTATCCGCTCTGCCGAAGTTTCTACTTCTTCCGCAACATCGGATTCTCCCGATTCAGTCGTTATTTCATCTACCATTTCTGCGTTATCAATCATTACTTTCTGGGCAATCAGAGTTACCGATGAACCGGCTACATCTTTAATATAAAAATAGACTCCTCTGTTTTCCTCTATGAGTATGCCCTGTTCAACATCTTTCTTTAAAGCAATTTCTTTCTGGAGATTATCCATATCACGATAGAGCAGAAATTTTTCATTCTCTGAAATCCGAACACTGAAAGAGACGAGTTTACTCCCCGTGGAAACCTTTATCTGATCACCATCGGATACCGTGATATCGAGAGTTTCTTCTGTAAGGAAAAATTCTTTAGGTCCTTGATCTTCCGGTTCCGGATTATTCTTTTCCACCAGTTCGATATCAGGATCCCCTCCTCTGTCCCTTTTTATTACAGAAGGTAGAAAAACGATGGATAATACGACTATTAAGACTATGGCTACCAGGGCAGGGATTAGCCATGGGGAAAATGATTTTCCGGAAACTTCTAATTCATCTTTCCTGACCTTTTTTTCCGGACTTGTCTGCTTTTTGCCTAGAAGAAGATCCATAGGCACGGGTTCTTCACTAATTTTAAAGTTTTTATATATGCCCACCATCTTAGAGGGATCAAGTCCGAGATATTCAGAATAATTTCTCAAAAACCCTATAAGATAGGCTTCAGCAGGAAAAAAATCAAAATTATCTTCTTCCAGAGCATGTATATACTCACGGGAAATATTTGTGTCGTGTACGACCTGATCAAAGGAAAAACCTTTCTCTTCTCTTGCTGTTTTAAGATGCTCACCAATTGATTTCATGTATTAATTTTCCGGTTCAAATAAAAAGTTTTCTATGCTATTACCCTCAGACGGAGATTCGTATACAAACCTGGTGTCGGGTATTGTTGTTAAAGTATCAATCTTTTCAAAATCAAACTGAATTGTTTCAAAAGATCCTGTGACCCCGATAATTCTTCTGATTGTTTTATCATCGGGATTTATGCTCATTTCCAGTTCTCTGAATCCCTCGGTCTGAGACATCCAGGTCAGTTTAAGCTTAACGACCATTTCTGGAGAATCATCTTCAAGAGGGACCGGATCGGGGCCGATGAGATAACCGATTTTGTAATTCCGCTTCAGTAGCTTCAAACCCTGATCGCTGACCATTGATGCCAGAGTGGCCTGATTATGCTTTTTCAAGGTCTGCTTAAAGGAGACTCTGAATTTAGGTATATACAATTCAAGCAATTCATTATTCACAATAAGAACCTGATCCTCCGGTTCTGCAAAATCGATTCTCAGGAGATTAGGTGTTTTGTAAAGAAGATCTCCCGATTGGACATCATTACCTTTTGTTATTGTAATAAATGCCTGATAATCCGATACATCGCCATGCTGCTCGGAGACTGAACTGAAAAATTTTTCCGCTGTTTCCTGTGCCCAAGACGATAAGACCGGAAACACCAGCAAAAATGAAATTAATATTGCTTTTCTCATAACTCTTTTCAAAACCTGTTTTTACCTCTATTCTAACACATATTAGATACTTAAAGAGGCTCAAGTGTCAAGCTGAATATATAGGAGAGAGAGATATGTCTAATGTAAAAGTACTAGATCTGGGGGGATCAATTGTCGCCCCCGATGAGATAGATGTTTCCTTTATCAGGAAATTCCGCATTTTTCTGGAATCATGGCTGCTGGAAGATACAAACAATAAGGCGATAATTGTGATCGGAGGGGGAAGTCCCGCCAGAAAATATCAACAGGCCTATAGAGAGATTGTTTCAGAAAGTGATCACAGCGAACAGGACTGGATTGGTATAACAGCAACAAGGCTGAATGCTCAGCTTATAAAAGCCGTCTTCAATGATTACTGCAGAGAAGAAGTTGTTATTGACCCCACAGCTCCGGAGAGTTTTGAAGGTCAGGTGATGATCGCAGCAGGATGGAAACCGGGATTCTCAACAGATTTTGATTCTGTAGTACTGGCACAGAGATTCGGTGCCGACACCATATTAAATCTCTCCAATATTGCCAAAGTGTATACAGCGGATCCCAAAAAGGATCCCCATGCGAAACCACTAGATTATATCAGCTGGGAAGATTATAAGAAAATGGCCGGAGATGAATGGATACCGGGATTTAATGTGCCCTTTGATCCTGTTGCGACAAAGAAAGCGGCAGAACTGAACATGAAAGTGATTGCCGCCGATGGAAAGGATCTGGAGAATCTGCAGAAGATTTTTGATGGCGAGGAATTTGTGGGGACGGTTATCGGAAGACAATAATTTTTTTTGTTCTGTAGAGATGGATTTGAAACCCATCTCTACAAAACAAAACCACCAATTACCGATGACCATATCACCTTTGTCTGTTTTGATGGAAATGGAATTTTATTGTTAAAATCAGGGAGCCAGTCGCTGGTCTTTTCCAGATCCTGAAAAAATCCATCATCTATACCGAATTCGTCCATGTAATCAAGGAGTATTTCGTACTCTTCTTCTGAGATATATCTCAGGGGGATTTCCACTTTGTTTCCCGGAATTAGTACCGGAGAATACTGAACCATCAGGGAAAGAAGAGCCTTCTCTTTCAGATTCTCAGAATACCATTTGAGAAATAGACGGGTTGATTCCAATTCTCCCGGAAGGACAAGATGGCGGATGACTGTACCCCTTAACATCTTCCCCTTATCATCAAACTTGAGCTTCCGGCTTTCAACCATCACTTTCAGAGCCTTTTCAGCTACTTCGGGATAATCCGACGCATTGTAAAGACGTTCTGTCAGATGACTTTCCGAGGCCTTGTAATCGGGAAGATAGATATCGATAAAGCTATTTAACTCATCAATGGCTTCTGCCGTTTCATAAGCGGAACAATTCCATACCAGAGGAATAGTCAGACCTTTCCCTTTAGCCATTATAACAGCAGCTTTAATCGACGGAAGATAGTGAGTTCCCGTGACAAAATTGATATTCTCGGCACCGCGTTTCTGAAGTTCAATCATAATATGGGAGAGTTGTTCCACAGAAACTGGGGAACCGGCAATTCCCCGGCTGATCTGCCAGTTCTGACAGAAGGGACAACCCATTGTGCAACCGGAAAAAAAGATGGTGCCGCTCCCCCCCTCTCTGGTGATGGGAGGTTCTTCCCCGAAATGAAGAGCTGCAGCCCCTATGACAATGTCACTACCCTGACCACAATATCCCCTTTCTCCCGCGGTACGATCAACAGAACAGTTCCTGGGACAGATCTGACAATTACGATAGTTCAGCATTCACTTCAATCTCTTTAAAAAAAGTCAGGACTTCTTTCATCAGATTCTCTCTGATTGATTCATAGAGAAATAGAATGTGATGAGTGTTATACCGGTCCTTATAGTCTACCGTTCTAAACACTTTTTTCTCCGATGATATTTTCTTTTCAATGTAAGCCATATTCTTATAGTTAACAGTCCGGTCTTCCGGTGCATGAAGGGCAATGATGGGTACAGTAATTTTCTGAAGATCCGCTCTAATTTTTTCAATGGCTATTTTTATACTGTATGACTGGACGGGAAATAATCCCCCATAGCCGAGCCATTCGCTATGACCATCCTCCATCTCTTTCCATTTTTCACCGGGTTTTGCAATAAATTTGATAAACCAGCTAAGAGACCGCACAGAATAGAGCAGCCAGGACTTAATGATTCTCTGCCTGATGCTATTGGTAAAAACCGGAGCACCGGAAACACAGATACCATCGGGAGCCAGCCAGGTGTCTGAGTACTTTTCCGCCAGTTTCAGAGTCAGGGCTCCACCGAGAGAAACACCGACAATATAGACTTTATCATACCCTCTTCTCTTCGCCAGATAGTAGCCGCATAAATAGACAAACCACTGAGTAAAATTGGATTTGATAAAATCCTCTTTCTCTGTTCCGAACCCGGGGAGCAGCGGAACAAAAACATCATATCCGGCTTTCTCTGCTAAAGGGGCTACATACTTGAATGTGTTGGGGCACGAGGGAAATCCATGAACAAAAATAATGGCTTTATCTGAATAGTTTACAATCTCTATCGGTCCGGCATCTTTATGGAACAACCGGGACAGATCTGTCTCATCATAAATAGAGTTTTCCCTGTAAAAAAAGTCTGTTTCATTAAACAGCAGATGTAATAAGACCAGAACAGGAAATATAAAAGCGACATGGGAAAATACTGCCAGATTGATAGATAGTGCAATTAATATCAGTAATACAAGTTTTTTGAATAACATAGCTACCCTTTTTCTATATTTTTATTATCCTAATATATATAAGGATATGTTTTATTGGAAGCGAGGAATTATAAATGCGAAAACAAATAGATATTGTTACAATAATGCCGGAGGTACTGGAAAAGCTGACTAAACTCGGTCTTCTACTGGGATCAGGAACAAATTGCAATCCCATGACCATAGGCTGGGGCAGTTACGGGATAATGTGGAATAAACCGGTCTTTACAATAATGATCAGACCTGTGCGCCACAGCTTTACCCTCCTGGAACAGCACGGAGAGTTTACGATCAACGTCCCTTCAGATGACATGAGAAAAGAGATTGGAATATGCGGTTCTCAATCGGGAAGAGATACAGACAAACTGGCAGAATGCCGTTTTACAACAGAAAACAGTTCAACAATCTCCGTACCCGCTATCAAAGAATGCCCCATACACCTGGAATGCCGTATCATTTTCAAAAATGACGTCATAGCCGGATCTCTACCGAAAGAGGTTATTGATCTCTACTATCCCCATGCGGACCTTCACCGGTTCTACTACGGCGAAATACTGGGAGCCTGGAGAGAAGAGTAGATTTTGTTTCGGTACTAATTGCCGGGACAATTCACTCAGAAACCGAAGAAGGTTGAAAGGAATATTGACAGATGATGAGAATATCAGTATTCTCATCAGAGTAATGCCGGCGTGGTGAAATTGGTATACACGGTAGACTCAAAATCTACTGGTCGCAAGATCGTATGGGTTCAAGTCCCATCGCCGGTAAAAAATTTAAGGAATAGCTTAATAGCTGTTCCTTTTTTTATTA
>JAEINM010000225.1 GCA_016342385.1 Spirochaetaceae bacterium
CGATATTGAAGCCGTAAACGAAGTTTGTAAAGAGTTTTTCCCCAGTTATGTACCAGCACGGACAACAGTTAATGTTTCAGCTTTACCTATGGATGCTTTAGTACAAATTGATGCCGTTGTGTCTCACGGAGATGGTACACCGCCACAACTTCCCGAAGACACCCGTCTACTCGTCATAGAAGCAAACAATACGGAAAATGCACCAAAAGTTCCATACTCACAGACGGTAGCTTTTTCCCATTACAATCATATTTCAGGCCAGTTACCTTTAGACCCGAAAACCGGGAAAATTGTAGCCGGTGGTGTAAAAGAGCAGGCTGGACAATGCCTGAAAAATATCAAGGCAATTATAGAAAGTGTCGACCACCTTATGGATGATGTCGTTAAAATAAATATTCAACTTAAAAATATCGCTGATATTGATGCTCTAAACGAAGTTTATAGAACATTCTTCAAGAACGATCTTCCTGCAAGAACAGTAATTGGTGTTTCAGCTATCCCTATGGATGCTTTGGTACAGATTGATGCGGTTGTTTCCAATGCTGAAGGAACACCTCCCAAAGCATAGTATAAACTGTTAAAGATACCGGGCTCTATATTCTATTTTCCGATTAAAGATGATATATTAATTAGAAATATTTAACAGGAAAAAATAATGATATCAGAAGAATGGAAACCGAAACTATTTACACTATTAAAAGACGGTATTAATCAAAAGCAGCTCAAGAGAGATATTTCCTCTGGGGTACTCGTTGGTATTATTGCTCTTCCTCTTGCCATTGCATTTGCCATAGCTTCTGGGGTCTCTCCGG
This sequence comes from Spirochaetaceae bacterium, assembly GCA_016342385.1. GTDB lineage: Bacteria > Spirochaetota > Spirochaetia > DSM-2461 > DSM-2461 > Spirochaeta_F. Next base: position 813 of record JAEINM010000225.1, read on the forward strand.
ATAAAGGTATTATTACGGCTATTATTGCAGGTTTTATAATATCTTTTCTCGGAGGAAGCCGGGTCCAGATCGGTGGACCAACCGGGGCGTTCATCGTTATTGTATCATCAATCATAAGCCGGTATGGATTTAACGGTTTATTGATCTCTACCTTTATGGCGGGAATAATTCTCATTTTTATGGGAATATTAAAAATGGGATCTCTTCTTAAATATATTCCCCAGACTCTTATTACAGGATTTACAACAGCTATTGCCGTTATTATTTTTACAACTCAGATTAAAGATTTTTTAGGTCTAACTGTGACTTCAGTACCGGACAAGTTCATAAGTAAATGGATCTTTTATGTTCAGAACCTGAATAACATAAATCTATGGTCTATTTTTATAGGAATTTTAACCATAGTGATAATAATAATACTTCCCAGATTGACAAAAAAGCTTCCAGCTGCTTTCGCAGCACTTATTATAACGACTATTATCGCTAAGTTCGGCGATCTGCCTGTCGACACAATTTTTAGTAAATTTGGAAACTTATCTTTTTCTGTACCTCGTCCTGTTTTATTTACTCTTGATTTTCAAACAGTGAAAACCCTACTGGCTCCGGCAGTTACTATCGCTCTATTGGGATCCCTGGAATCTCTTCTATCTGCGGTTGTAGCCGATGGTATGATTGGTGGACGACATCGCTCCAATATCGAATTAATTGCCCAGGGAGCAGCAAATATGCTTGTTCCATTATTTGGAGGGATTCCCGCTACGGGTGCAATTGCGAGGACAGCAGCCAATGTTAACAATGGCGGGCGAACGCCTATCGCCGGTATTGTCCATGCTGTTACTTTATTTTTAATTTATCTTGTCGCTATGCCTATTGTGAAATATATACCAATGGCTTCATTGTCGGGTATTTTAATTTTAGTGGCCTGGAATATGAGTGATATGAAAGAGTTTGTAAATATTATCAAGATAAATATTTATGAGGCTATGGTCCTTTTGACCACATTTGTCTTAACACTCATAACTGATTTGACTATTGCAATACCGATTGGATTTGTTCTGTCTACAATATTATTTATGAAACGGATGTCAGATTCCATAGAATTGACACCTTTGTTGACTATTAATAAAGAGAATGGGGAAATCTTTTCACAGGAGATTGGTGCGTTTTCAAAAGAAATATTAATTTTTGATATAAATGGACCAATGTTTTTTGGTTCGGTTCACCATTTATTATCAGTGAGAAATCAAATCCATACAGATCATAAATTCCTGATTTTACGTTTCCGCTATGTTCCCATTGTCGATGCATCGGGATTAAAAAAACTAGAATCCGTTTTAAAAGATTTTCAGAAAAGAAATATTCCAGTTGTGTTTTCAGGTGTCAATAATAAGCTGAGAAAGAAGTTTTCTACCAGCTCCCTACTCGATGACGATCTTGTATTCGAGGATATTCACGAAGCTCTGGCTTATGCTGAGAATGAATTAAAGGCTTGAGATAAGAAGAGTGCCCGTTAAAGCAGGCACTCTGTAATTTTAGATCAGATATCTGAGATAGACATAGACCGAAGAGATAGCCAGCGTAATCACCATTATAATCATCCCGTATTTTGTAAATTCCATAAAACTGATCTTGTAACCGCTTCTGCCGGATATTCCCGCACTGACAACATTGGCAGAGGCTCCGATCAGGGTTCCGTTTCCTCCCAGGCAGGCTCCTATGGCAAGAGACCACCAGACCGGTCCGATAGAAGCTTGTCCAATGTCCTGTCCCAGTCTTTCCACCAGGGGAATCATAGTGGCGACATAGGGAATATTATCAAGAAAGGCAGAGAGAAATCCACTGACCCATATAATCGATTCTGAAGTGAGTACAAGATTTCCGGCTGTCAGCTGAAGATATTTCTCCGCAAGGAAATTGATGACTCCCAGTTCAACCAGACCCCCGACCATTATAAAAAGCCCGATAAAGAAAAAGATAGTGGACCACTCCACTTCGTGAAAGAAATCTTCAACTTCATCTCCTCCCGCAAGAAGCATTAATAAGGCCGCGCCTCCCAGTGCAACAGTTGAAGGCTCAAGGGTTATAAGGCCATGAAGTAAAAAGAGTAAAAGTACCAGAAACAGAACAGAGAGGCTTTTTATTAAAAGTGCTTTATCTGTAATGGAAGCCCGCTCATCAAATTCCATGATTCTCGCCCTGCGCTCCATGCTCACTTCCATTTTCTTTTTAAAGAATAATAGAATTAGTACACAATGGCTAAAGAGCAAAATGAGAACCAGTGGGCCAAGGTTTATAATAAAATCGGTAAATCCGAGGCCGGCGGCACTACCTATCATTATATTGGGGGGGTCTCCAATTAAGGTGGCCATTCCTCCAATATTCGAAGCCAGAGCCGAACTGATGATAAAAGGTATAGGATTCAATCCAAGTTCAACAGAAATAAGAATAATAACCGGTGTTAAAATAAGAACTGTTGTCACATTATCGAGAAGAGCAGAAAGTATCGCTGTGAGAATAGAGAAGAGAATCAGAATCTTTACAGGATCTCCATTGACAAGTTTCGCCAATTTTATGGCGATGTATTGAAAGAGACCGGAACGCTTGGTAATACCGACGATTACCATCATTCCAATTAAAAGGAAAATAACATGCCAGTCTATTTCCTCATAAGCCTGATGCTGATTAACAATACCCATGGCAATAAACAAAACGGCACCAAGCATGGCAAGTATGGTTTTATTAATAACTTCAAGGGAAATTAATATAAATAAGAGTACAAAAAAAACAACACCTATTACGAGCTGTATCATCATTATCCCCTCAGCACTTTCTGCAGGATATCGGTTTCACTTACTATTCCAATAAGCTCTTTCCCGTCTAAGATCGGAATATGGCGAAATCCTTTAGAAATTATGGTTGATACAACCTCAATAATTGAAGCTTCCTTTGGCAGTCCCCGTTTTGAGGGTCTCATAATATCTTTGACTTTAATGTTATTCTCATTGCGAAGTAAAGCTTCAAATGGCTCCAGTGTTTTTAAGAATCGGACATTGCCAAGACGTCTTATGTAGTCGGGAACACCCTGAGTTAAAATATCTTTCAAAGTGACTTCCCCAATCTGATGATTGTTTTCATCAACGACAGGGAGAAAACTCAAACCTTTCTGATAAAAAATATCAGCCAGTTCCCCTATGGTTGTCTCCTGATGACAGGTGACAGGATTTGTTGTCATAATATCTTCTACAGTCAATTCCTTTCTGATGACCATGGTGTTGAAATATTGAATTATCTCATTTTGAGTGGCACCTTTAAGATTCTGGGGAAAATTATCCAGAGAACAACTTTTAGCTATGGAAGATAAGACAGGAAGATAATTGAGAGATCCCGTGAGAGAAGTGAGAAAGCAAAAAACAATAGAAACAGGTCCCTCTTCTGTTACAAGCGGGGCAGCCGGGAGCCAAACACCGATCAGCAAATCCTGAAATCCCTCAATTCTTCCATGGGGAATGGCAACCCCCGTGGGTAGTAGGGTACTGCCTGTTTCTTCTCTTTCTCTAATAATTTTTTTTACTTCTTCTCCAGATACGGGAAGAAGACCTCTTTTCTCAAATATATTTATAAGGGCGTCTACTGCTTCGAGAACACTGTTAAAATTGTCACCCACAAGTATGGCTTTTTTATCTATAAAAGATCCCAGTTTCATTTTAAACCTCCTCCATCTTTTTTGCTTTTTCTTTCAATTCCGATAAGCGGCTTGCAATGAGCTGCTGCATCCTTCTGTTTTCAATCATACCTTCCACTTTCCCATCTTCATCGATGACGGGAATAGATGCGACATGACTCTTTTCAAAAATCCCGTAGATTTCCGATGCTTCAGTTGAAAGATGGGTTGTATAGAGAATCTTATCCATTATGTCGTGAGCCAGCAGGTATTCAGATAAATCGGAAGCCATAAAAGTGTCTTTAAGTTTTTCAATAGAGAGAACTCCGACAAGTTTATTATTATCATCAGCTACAGGGTAATAGAGATTATCGTGCTCTGCGAAAATTGAGAGTATATTTTTTATATTCTCATTCACTTTTATGACCGGAATCTCCCTATCGGCAATATCTTTTCCCCGACTCTGTTTTATCAGATCAAGGGCCGTTATATTCAGGCCTGCTTCTCCCGATTTGCTCACCGCATATTTGACGGCGGCAGGACCGAGGATTTGTACAACAAATGTTGTCGCCGTAATAACGAGTACTATTGTTTCGCCAATGACTCCGGGAAAAGTATGGCCGGCGATAATGGATAATCCAATGGCTACACCTGCCTGGCTGAATAGGCAGAAGGGGAGATACTTCTTTACTGTTTTAGGTGCTTTCGATAACATTGCTCCCATGGTACTTCCAAAAGCTTTACCGGAAATCCTTGCAATAAGAAATACTCCAGCCAGAACCACAGTGACAAGGGTCAAACCTTTGATATTCATTGTTGCCCCGACCATGACAAAAAAGAGAATGTAAACGGGGGGAGTGAATTTTTCTACGAGATGAAATGTCTCAGTACTTCTTCTCGGCGCAAAATTTGACAGGAAAAACCCCATAGCCATAGTCGCCAGTATGACATCGACTCCAATAAGCTGAGAAAGTCCAATGAGCAATAGAATGGCACCGATTGAAAATGCCAGAATTTTATCTTCGTCTAAAAAATTTCTGATGATTCTGTACAGGATGAATCCGATTCCCACACCTAGTAAAATGGAAATGCCAATTTCCCAGACCAGATCCAGAATACTATAGAGGAAGTTCCCCCCAGCCTGTCCGGTAATGATTCCTGTAACACTGGATGCAATGGCGAATAAAAGAAGAGAAACCGCATCATCCATGGCGACTATTCCCATAATCATTGTTGTCAGGGGGCCTCTTGTTTTATTCTCCCATAAAACATCAGTTGTTGCTGCCGGAGCTGTGGCAGAGGCAATAGCTCCTAATAACAGACCCAGAGAAATGGCTATTCTTATATCTTTAAAAAAGAACATTGAAACGGTTGTTATAAGGATGAAAACAAGAACAAAAGCACTGAGAGATTCCATCAGAAGGATGGTTATAAATTGTCGGCCGTACTTTTTTATAGTTTTTATTTTTAACTCGCCACCGATCATAAATCCGATTAATCCGAGAGCAAAAGTGCTGAAGGGCTGTAAATTCAAGAGTGTTCTACTGCTTATCAGATTAAATCCTGTCTTCCCTAGAATGAGTCCCAGTCCAATATAACCGACGACCTGAGGTATTTTCCATTTCTGGAATATACGACCGACAAGAGTTCCTCCGAAGAGTACAACGCCCAGTAAGAGAATGATGCTAGCTTTACTGAGATCCATTTTGGCAATAATTGTTTGAAGAAGTTCCATTATTTTACTTCCCCCTTAAGAATCGCTCCTATTTCCTCGTTGTTCTGTGCTCCGAGAAGGTTCTTCTGAAAGGATTTTTCTTTGAGTTTTCCCACAACGAGAGATAGTATTCGAAGGTATTCCTTATGCTGTTCATCTCCGACAATAATCATAATGACAATTTTGACCATCTGGTCATCAATAGAGTCATAATCGCTTATGCCTCCCGGAGCTAAACCCGCAAGAATCATAGGACTATCGACACCTTCAAAGCGTACATGGGGTATGGCAATCCCCTGGCCGATTCCAGTACTCATTATCTGTTCTCTGTAGAATATTTCTTTTTTCAGATTTTCCATCTGCCGGACTTTCCCCGACTTTTCCACAAGTTCCAGTAATTCCAGAATGGCCTCAGTTTTGGTTTTACTCTTTAAGAAAACACAGTTTTCATCATTTATCAAATTGTTAAAATTCACATTATTCTCCTGTTTCTCATTCCCTGCTCCCTTTAATCTGAAATTTTTTTTCAGCGTCAATAAAAAAGCGAATAAAATCTTTTTTTCTTTCTATATTTTTCAGCCTGGTAACAGCCTCATCATTTCTGAGGATTCCCGACAGCTTTGATAAGATTCTTAAGTGAACGACTTCACTATCA
>JAEINM010000226.1 GCA_016342385.1 Spirochaetaceae bacterium
TCTTATGGTCATGTGCGTTATTGTATTTTCAGGAATTGGTAAAATAGGTGCTTTGGTTTTAATTATCATGACGAACCTTATATGGCTGTATCTTCTGTATCAGACCATCTTAAAAAAAATATGGAATTTACAGACTTTCTTTTCATCTTTCCAGGGTGGAGATACGGACCTGAGTAAAAGGCTGCCGGTAGAAACACTAAATGAGATAGGGGACTTTTCTTCCCGATTTAATATCTTTATGTCGCAATTGCACGAGATTGTATTCGAATTAAAAAATGTCGCGGGATTCAGTGAAAAAATTGGTCAGAATCTGACGAAAAATATCACAGAGATTGAAAATGAGTTTAAACAGATCAGAGAGGAAACAAGTGGTCTGTCCTTTAATAATCAGGAATTAAATCAGGCTATTGAAAAAACTCAGAATGCCACAAATATTATTACCACATCGGTCAATTTTATTGCCAATAAGATAAATGACCAGTCTTCAGCTGTAGAAGAATCTTCTGCAGCGGTAGAAGAGCTCATCTCCTCTATTCTCAATATCAATAATGTCTCTTCGAGCAAGCTGGAAACAGTCAATAATCTGGTAGAGCTGGTTCGGAATGGTGAGAAAAATATGGAGGATACTGTTGAATCTATTCTTCGCATATCCAATACGGTTGATATCATTCAGGAATTTATTGAGGTCATAAACGGAGTGGCTTCCCAGACGAATCTCCTGGCCATGAATGCTGCCATTGAAGCAGCTCATGCCGGTGAGGCGGGTAAGGGATTCGGTGTTGTCGCTGATGAAATTAGAAAGTTGGCTGAGACCACCACGGAGAATGCCAAAAATATCGGCCAGAATATCAGTACAATCATCACCAATATAGATTCCGCCGTTGATTATACCAAGAAAACTGATATTTCCATGAAAGACATGACCTTAGGCATTGATGAGGTGTCAAAGAGCATGAGAGAGATAATCGACAGCATGAAAGAGATGTCCGCCGGTTCAGAAGAGATGACTCAGGCACTTGCCGAACTGGTCACAATTACAGGAGATGTAAAGGAGTCCAGTGGTAAGATCATCGATGAGTCTTTAATTATCAATTCAACCATGAAATCAGTCTCCGAGCTTTCCAGAAAAACCAATCAGGCGACCATTGACATTGATAATTCTACAAGAACTGTTGAAAAGAGTATATCCGTATCAAATAACCTCGGAACTGATAACTTTAATTATATCGAGATTATGAAAAAGAATATCAGCCGTTTTACCATCATCGATATATCCAATCTGCGCTCCGTTGATAACCAGTTATTAATTCAATGGGATGCCAAGCAGAAAGAGATCCCCCAGAGGCCTGCTAATCCCTCTTCCTATGACAAAGATGATGAAAAATTCTGGTTTGACTACGAGTATGCCGGTTGGAACATTGAAAAAACCAATATCCCCGATCCTCCCGCCGATGGTATTGAAGATAAGAACATCCTACTCCTCGAGTCCTGCGATCATCCTTATCATCTGGCCTATCGCAGAGGTGCACAGAAAATTGCCGATGCTTATGGCGTTAATCTCACATGGCTCAATGCTATGTATTCAACTGAAACTCAGTCTAAACAGGTCAAAGAGGCTATTCATAAAAAACCGGACCTGGTCATTGTCACTCCGACCAGTGCAGTGGAAAGTACTAAGTGGTTTAGAAAACTGAATGAGGCGGGAATCCCGACAATCGGTAGTAACACCACTCCCGAAGATGAAGGATTTCGCTATATTCTCGGGTGGACAGGGCCCGATGACTGGTCTCAATTCCGATTACTTGCCAGAGACTTTGCCAAGAGGATGAATTATCAGGGTGATTATGCTGTCTTAAGGCATATCAAAGGAAATTCCAATTATATAAGCCGAACCCATTCGATTGTTACCGAATTGAAAAAAATAGCCCCGGAAATGAAATGTGTTGAAATGGAATCCGCAGTCGAATACGACCAGATGAAAAAAATAACGGCTTCCTGGCTGAGGAAACACGGTGACTCCCTTAAAGGTTTTGTCAGCTCTGAGCCGGGAGACGGTGTTAAAGGGATGTGTGAAGCTGTCGAGGAATCGGGGAGAACCGATATTGTTCTGGTTTCCGCGGGAAACAGCCTGGCCACACAGGATCTGGTGAAAGCTGACCGGCTTCATTCAATCACCTATCAGAGTGCCGAGGCCGATGGTGCCCTGAGTATGAAGATGGCGGTGGACTGGTTCAATGGAATTCAGATTCCTCCGGCCAGATACCTTCCGGGTCAGCTGATTACGAAAGATAATGTCGATCAGTTTTATCCTACTCAGTGGTAAGCAGGCTATAGAGTTCTTCTCTATGGCTATACATGGGCATATGATCACTTTTTAGAGTGTGAAATATCCATTTGTTTTCTCTGATTCTCCCGGCGGTCTTTTCCAGTATGGGAGTGAAGGTCCACAGGGGGTCTTTTTCAATGCATTCAATATACACCGGATTGAGACTCAGTAGATTTTTTTCACTGTAATCAACGGCGGTAAATAGAGTCCCCATGGGGTGGCTGCGGTACCTGGCATCGGTTTCAAAAAAAGGGGGAATCATATTATTTTTTCCCATAACATCACTATAGGATTCTATTTGTCTGGTGATTTTTTCCCCGGCTATATCAATAAAGGCCTGTCCCGGTTCGGGAACAAAGGCATCTATATAGACCAGTCTGTTTATCCTGTCTGTATATTTTCCCGCCAGAGCTGTCGCAGTCATCCCTCCAAAACTGAAGGCCGCGATATTAAGGGGATTCTTGTACTCTTCAATAATCCGGGAAGCATGTTCTATGAAATCATAAAGATTTATATTCCTTCCATCCATGACTCCCATTCCGGGAAAATCCGGTGTAAAAGAGGTGATCTGCTGTTCTTTCAGTCTTTTTACCAGGGGATTCCATTGCCAGGGACCACCCCATCCTCCATGTATAAATAACCAGCCCGTTTTCATAAAATCAAATTACTCTTTCTCTTTTCTATAGGTCAACAGGTCCCGGTGTGAGCGAATGTTCATTTTATAAAATTTTCAAAAGAGAGTGACCATTCTATTGAAATATGGTAAAAAAGTGAAAATTCCAAAGATTTTCATCCTTGATTCTGCTGGTGGCAAGCAGTAATATACATAACTGTTATTGAATTTAATGAATCTATAGTCAGCAACCTGGGGAGAAGAGCGAATGTCAGACGAGATTAAGATAGTTCCCGTTTTAACAAAAAAAGAGTTGAAGCTGTTTATCAGGTTCCCATGGAAAGTATATCGCGGGGAAAAAAAATATGAAAATTGGGTTCCTCCTCTATTGGTGGATCAGAATGATCAGTTCAATAGAAAGAAAAATTTATTTTTTAAACATGCTGAATTACAACCCTTTCTAGCCTATAAAAATGGAGTCGTGTCAGGAAGAATCGCTGCCATTATTGATTTTAATTATGTTGATTATCAAAAAGACGAAAGTGGCTTCTTTGGATATTTTGAAAGCTTTGATGATGAAGCCGTGGCCCGAGCTTTATTTAAAGCTGCAGAAAAGTGGGTTCTTGAAAAAGGTTATAAAAGAATCATCGGTCCTATGAATCCTTCAACGGGGAATTCAATTGGAACGCTTATCGACTCTTATGATACTCCCCCTATTATTGAAATGGGGTATAACAGAGAATATTATCCCTCCTTAATAGAAAAGTGCGGGTACGGAAAATCCAAAGATCTTCTATGTTATGTAATGGATGAATCTCTAAAATTATCTGATAAAATGCTCAGAGTGGCAGAACTTGTTAAAAAAAGACATAACATATCAATCCGCTCAGTGAAAATAAAAGATTGGGATACGATAATTCCTATATTCCGAAACATTTACAATGAAGCATGGGCTGATAACTGGGGATTTGTTCCCTGGGATGAAGAGGAGTTTGAACATCTAGCTAAAGATCTTAAAATGTACGTATTCCCAGAGCTTGTATTAATAGCTTATATGGGAGATGAGCCTGTTGGTTTCACCATCCCTATACCTGACTTTAATCAGATCCTTGTCAAAATGAATGGCCGATTATTTCCTACAGGTTTAATCAGATTATTATCGGGTAAGAAAAAAATTGATATGATTAGGGTTGCCATGCTGGGAGTTAAGAAAAAAGCACACAATAAAGGCATCGATGCTGCTCTTGTAAAAGAGATTTATGAGCGTGGAGAAAAAATAGGGATGAAAGGTTCTGAACTCTCCTGGATATTGGAAGATAATATGCCTCTGATAAACCTTTTGGATAGCTGGGGTGCAACACAATACCGAAAATACAGAATCTATGAAAAAAGTATATAGGAAAAGATATATAAATGAAATCCGAATATAAAATCTTAGCAAATGTGGAGTGAACCTTATGCCTGAAGAAATAACAGTAATTCCTGTATCTACAAAAAAGGAGTTGAAAAAATTTATTCTGTTCCCATGGGATATCTATCGTGGAGAGAATAAATATGAAAACTGGGTACCTCCACTAATAATGGATCAGAAGGATCAGTTTAACAGGGAGAAAAATCCTTTTTTTAAACATGCCGATCTACAAGCGTTCCTCGCTTATAAGGATGGGAAATTATCGGGAAGAATAGCGGCAATAATTGATCACAGTTTTGTCGAATATCAAAAGGAAGAAGTCGGATTTTTTGGATATTTCGAGTGTTTTAATGACGACCTTGTTGCTGAGGCCTTATTTAAAGCTGCTGAAGAATGGGTCAAAGAAAAAGGATATAAAAGAATTACCGGACCTATGAATCCGACAACTGGAAAAAGTATTGGAACTCTTATCGATACCTTTGATATACCACCTATTATTGAGATGGGGTATAACGCTGAATATTATCCCGCTTTAATTGAAAAATGCGGTTATGGAAAGTCTAAAGACTTGCTTTGTTATATTATGAATACAGCAACTCTCAGGTTATCTGACAAAATGATCAGAGTCGCTGAGCTTGTAAAAAAACGTTATAATATTTCCGTCCGTTCTCTGGATATGAAGGAATGGGATAAAACTATTCCTTTACTCCGCAGCATATACAATGAAGCCTGGGCGGATAACTGGGGATTTGTTCCTTTTAATAAGGAAGAATTTGATCATCTTGCTAAAGATCTTAAAATGATAGTTAATCCCGATCTGGTTCTGATTGCCTATATGGGTGATGAGCCCGTTGGTTTTACTATCCCACTACCGGATTTTAATCAGATATTTATAAAAATGAATGGTCGTCTTTTTCCGACAGGTCTATTCAAATTGCTAAGTGGAAAGAAAAAGATTGATATACTTAGAACCGCTATTCTCGGTGTTAAGAAAATAGCACATAATAAAGGTATAGATGCTGTTCTTGTTAAAGAGATCTATGAACGTGGTGAGAAATTAGGCATGAAAGGTTCGGAGCTTTCATGGATTTTAGAAGATAATATGGCTCTTGTTAACCTCCTGGAAGGGTGGGGAGCCGAGCATTATAGAACATATAGAATTTACGATAAGAAAATTTAAATAGAGGTTAATTTAATGAAAACATGTTTTCTATTTCCCGGTCAGGGAGCACAGTATCCAGGGATGGGTAAAGATTTATGGGAAAATAGTGAAGTTGTAAAAGATCTGTTTAAAACAGTTAGTGCAATAAGTGGTAAAAATATGGAATCTTTACTTTTTGAAGGTTCTGAAGAAGATTTAAAAGCTACTGATAATACTCAGCTGGCTGTAACGCTGGTCAATGTAAGTACCAGTCTTGTTTTAAAAGAGAAAGGTGTTGAACCCCAGGGGTGCGCAGGACATAGTTTAGGAGAATATTCCGCTTTATGGCAGGCCGGTGTTCTCAGTACAGAGGATCTTTTTAAAATAGTAAAGATTCGTGGGGAAGTCATGGAAAAAACATGCCGGACTCTCCACACACCCGAAGGCAGTCCCGGAATGGCTGCTGTAGTTGGAATCAGTTCTGATGAAGTGAAAAAAGCTCTGGAAAAGGTTCCCGGGAAAATTTTTATGGCTAACGACAACAGCCCGATTCAGACAGTTATTGCCGGGGAGGGAAAAGCTATAGAAGCTGCCCAGGCTATAATGGATGAAGCCGGTGCTATGAAATATGTGATTCTGAAAGTAGCCGGCCCCTTTCACTCTCCCATGATGGATTCAGCCCGTTTGGAATTTGAAGAAAAAATTAAAGATTTTACTTTTAATGACCCCAGAATACCTGTGTACAGCAATGTTACGGGGAAAAAAATCATCAGTGGTGAAGAAGCAAAAAAACTTACAGGGCAACAGATTATCTCTCCTGTTTTATGGGTATCTGATGAGAGTGCTATTCTGGAAGACTCATATGAAAGAATCCTGGAGACAGGACCTGGCATGGTCTTAAGAGGACTTTGGAAATCATTTCATCGCGCTATGAAATGTATACCTGTTGGTAAGTACGATGCTATTGAGGCATTGGGCTGAAATCTGTATTATAGACAGATAAATAAAAGAACATAAGATTAAGGGATATATACTATATGAGTAGACGAGTCGCTATTACAGGAATGGGAACAATAAACCCTCTGGGAGATAATCTTGAGGATTACTATAATAACCTGATCGCCGGAAAATCGGGAATCAAAAAATTTGAGAGCCTGGATCTTTCAACCGTTGAATGTAAAATCGGTGGAGATCTTGGTGATTATGATGCTTTGAAAGCCGTGGAAAAATTCAAGGGTGATCTGGGTGATGATTTTAAACGAGTTAAAAAACTAATCAGGACGACAACTTTTTCCGCCAAAATGACAGCCCTGGCCTCTCTCGCTGCCTACAAAG
>JAEINM010000227.1 GCA_016342385.1 Spirochaetaceae bacterium
GCATTTTGACAATGCCTCTCCATCCTGAGAGCCAGAGTTTCCAGTCCCTGTAGAAAAATCCAGGAATTGTCGGGACTGATACAGGCACCCAGGTTCCTGAGAGGGATAAGTCTCATTCTGAGAATAAAGGCCAGAGGCTGCAGATCCCCCAGATCATGGCCGAATTTCAAGTTGTGGTAGGAAGAATCCGGTTCACTATAGAGTGAGAATTTGGGATTAGACCAGTCAAATTTTCCACCATCAACAACGATTCCTCCAATCCCTGTCCCATGGCCGCCGATCCATTTTGTCAGAGAATGTATGACTATATGAGCTCCATGTTCTAAAGGCCTGAAGAGATATGGTGTTGTAAAAGTAGAATCCACTGCCAGAGGGATATTATGTCTATCGGCTATTTTGGCTATTTCAGATATATTAGCCACATCAAGAGAGGGATTTCCTATTACTTCCGTATAGAGAAGTCTGGTTTTTTCATTTATAGCTTCTTCGAATTCATCGGGATTAATGGGATTGACAAATTTCACATTAATTCCCAATCCCGGCAGAATCTCCTTGAACATGGTAAATGTTCCTCCATAGAGATTCACGGCAGCAACAACCTCATCGCCATGTGCACAGGCATTAATGACTGTATAAAAAATTGCTGAAGTCCCCGAAGCCAGAGCCAGAGCAGCGGCTCCCCCTTCCAGATCAGCCACTCTTTTCTCAAGTGTATCTTGTGTAGGGTTCTGCAATCTAGTGTAAATATTACCCAGTTCCTTCAGAGCAAAGAGATTGGCAGCATGTTCCGTATCCCGAAAAACATAAGCACTGGTTCTGTGTATGGGAACGGCTCGGGCTCCTGTTTCGTCAATCGTATTTCCTGAATGTATGGCTTTTGTATTAAATCTGTAACTCATGTGTAAACTCCTTTGTTTCCATGGCTGTTTTTCTTTCTCTAGGAATTGTATATCCATGTAGAGAGATAGCGATCTCCGCTATCGGGCAGTATAACAACAATTCTCTTCCCTTTTTCTTCTCTTTCGGCGATTTCTCTTGCAGCTGTCAGTGCTGCTCCTGCAGAGATACCCAGTAAAAGGCCCTCTTGTTTTGCCACTTGTCTTGTTGTTTCCGCCGCATCTTCTGACTTCACTCTAATAATTTCGTCTATGACATCGATATTGAGTACATCCGGTACAAAACCGGCTCCGATTCCCTGTATTTTATGAGGACCGGGATTTTCTCCCGACAGAACAGATGATCCGTAAGGTTCAACTGCAATGATCCTTATTCCCGGGATCTCTTTTTTAAGGATCTCTCCCGTACCGGTAATAGTCCCTCCCGTTCCGATTCCCGCCACAAAAAAATCGACCTTTCCATCTGTATCAGCTATAATTTCTCTGGCGGTTGTCTCCCTGTGTATCTGAGGATTGGCGGGATTTATAAACTGCTGAGGCATAAAGCTTCCGGGATTTTCCGCTATAATCTCTGTGGCTTTTGCAATAGCACCTTTCATACCGGTTGAACCGGGAGTTAAGATAAGGTCCGCCCCGAGAGCTCCAAGAATATTCCTTCTCTCGACACTCATAGTATCAGGCATAACCAGTATTATTTTGTACCCTTTCGCCGCCGCGACAAAGGCCAGTCCTATACCGGTATTGCCACTGGTCGGTTCAACTATTAGCCCCCCGGGCTTAAGACGTCCTTCTCTTTCGGCCGTTTCAATCATGGCCAGGGCAATCCTGTCCTTAACACTTGAAAGGGGATTAAAATACTCTACTTTCCCCACGACTTCATTTTGCGTGCCCTTAGAGACAGAGTTGATTCTAACTAAAGGGGTATTACCTACTAACTGGGTTATATTTTCGTATATCTTCATTTTTTCCTCTCTTTAATATCAATTAAATGGCATAGTCGGAAGATAAATCTTTTTGACTTAGATCTATCAGTTTCTTTACAGTAAAACTCTTAAGGACTTTTGATTGAGCCGCCATTAACTCCTCCCAGACTATTTTAGTCGGACAATTCTCGTAACGGGAACAGTTACTGGGATCATCAACACAGTGAACTGCGGAAATTGATCCCTCGAAAATGCTGACGATGTCATACATAGTAATCTCCGAGGTGTCCTTTGCCAGGCTGTACCCTCCCCTGGGACCTCTTATGGTTTTAATTATTCCTTGATTCTTCAGGACAATTAAAATATTCTCCAGATAGGATGATGAAATCTGCTGGTTCTCACATATGATTTTTCTGGTAATCGGTTTGTCTCCAGATTTTTTGGCGATCTCGATAATAGCTCTAGCGGCATATCTGCTTCGTGTGGATAATTTCATTTCAAATCCTTATTGTTTATATAGTCTACCGTTTTTGTAGACTATGATTACATTCTGATAAAATAAAAGAGATAAGTCAAGGATTATTTTATGAAAAACGGCTATTTTGATTATAATTCGACAACTCCCGTGGACCCCGCAGTTGTGAAAGTTATTTTTGATACGATAGAGAATCACTTTGGTAATCCATCCAGTATACATTTTAAGGGTCGGAACGGGAAAGAACTGATCGAAATAGCCCGCCAACAGGTGGCTGATCTAATAGGAGCTTCCCGAAATGAGGTCTATTTTACATCGGGTGGAACAGAATCCAACAATTGGGCATTAAAGGGTCTAAAACCCCTTTATGAACAAGGTAAAAATCATGTTATTACTTCCATGACTGAACACAGCTCTGTATATGAATCTGCGAAGGCTCTTAAAAAACAGGGAATAGAAGTTACTTTTTTACCTGTTGACAAGGCAGGTAAAATCAATATGGACAAACTGAGAACTTCAATTAAAAAAAACACCGCTCTCATTTCCATTATGACAGCCAATAATGAGACCGGAGTTCTCCAGGATATGGCTACGATTTCCTCAATAGCCGGGGAAAATGGGATTATTCTGCACAGCGATGCCATTCAGGGGGCGGGGAAAATTCCCCTGAATGTGAATACCCCCCCAGTTGATCTCTTATCACTTTCCTCCCATAAACTATATGGCCCCATGGGTATAGGTGCTTTATATGTCCGAAGAGGCATCACTCTTTCTCCTCTGATTGATGGAGGCGGACAGGAAAGAAAGCTGCGTTCCGGCACAGAAAATGTTCCCTTGATCGTCGGATTCGGCGAAGCCTGCAGATTAAGCCTTAAAAATATCCATAATGATGGAAAACATCTGATGCATATGAAGAATATACTTTACAGAGGTTTAAGGGAAAAGATAAAATCAACAAAACTGAACGGATCTTTACATCAGAGCCTGCCTAACACACTGAGTATGAGTTTTCCCGGTTGTGAAAGCGAAACTCTTGTTCTTGACCTGGATACCGCCGGATTCCAGGTATCCTCAGGATCGGCATGTGGTTCTTTAGGCCAGGGGAAATCCAGGGTATTAAAAGCAATGGGTTTGAAATCATCGGAGATATTCAGCTCCATCAGATTTTCAATGGGACGGGAAACCGGAGAGGACGATGTTCTTAAACTGGTCGATACACTGGATAAAATTATCAGACAGTTCGTCTGAAAGAATAATGAGGTAAAAAAAATGTCAGTTGATTATTTTCAGAAAAAAATAGATACCATAAATAGACTGAAAAAAGAAAAAAACGCCATAATTCTCGCTCATAATTATGTTCTGGGAGAAGTACAGGATGTTGCAGATTTTGTGGGAGATTCTCTGGAATTGAGCATTAAAGCCCAGAATATTGATGAAGATGTCATTGTTTTCTGCGGTGTTCAGTTTATGGCCGAAACGGCAAAGATTCTCAGTCCGGAAAAAACTGTTCTTCACCCGGTAAAAGAATGCGGTTGCCCCATGGCTGATATGGCTGATGCTCCGTCATTGAGGGAATTCATGAAACCCTACCCCGAGGCCGTAACAGTCTGCTATGTAAATAGTACTGCAGAATTAAAAACTGAAGTGGATATCTGCTGTACATCGGCAAATGCCGCTGAAATAATCGCCCTGATTCCCAAAGAGAAAGATATTATTTTTCTACCCGATAAAAATCTGGGAGCCAATGTCGTGAAGGATACCGGTAGAGAGATGATTCTGTGGGACGGCTTCTGCCCCACACATATGCGCCTTCGCCCCGATTACATTATACGGAAGAAAAAAGAATATCCCCATGCTGTAGTCATAGCTCATCCGGAATGTCGTCCTGAAGTTGTAGAACTGGCAGATCAGTCGCTCAGCACAGGCGGAATGCTCAGATTTGCCAGAGAAACCGATGCGAAGCAGATAATTGTTGCCACCGAGCTGGGGATCATTCACAGACTGCAGAAGGAAAATCCCGATAAACAGTTTATCTCTATTTCTGAACAGGCGGTCTGCATGACTATGAAGATGATTGAACTGGACCATATTATCTATGCCCTGGAGAATAATGAAACCGAGATTATTCTGGATGAAGAAACAATAGAGAAAGCGAAATTGCCGATTCTGAGAATGATTGAAATGAAAGACTTTAATATTTGGTAAAAGACAGGCGATTTTTATACTATAATTCTATAATGGACTTACAACTTATGCATAATGGTGAAATAAGAAGGTGGGAGTCAAGCAAAAGACTTTTACATCGTTCACAGCATTCATTATAGAGGTTTAATATGAAAACGATTCTGGCAGTCGATGACTCTGCGGTTATCAGGCTTTATTTTGAAGAAAGTCTCAAAGAAACAGATTATGCCATTTTAACGGCTAAAGACGGGAATAATGCCCTGCAGCAAATTGAGAAATCTGAAAATCCCATTGATGCCTTTATCATTGATATTATTATGGCGGGTATGGATGGCTTAACACTAATCCGACATATTCGACAATTGAAAAACTACAGGGATACTCCTATTATGGTTTTGACAAGTTTGTCCGATCCCTCGTCAGTAGAAGAAGCCAGATCTGCCGGAGCGAATTGCTGGGTGAATAAACCCTTTGAAATTGAGCAGGTGCTAAGTGCCCTTGATAAGTTATTTTAAGGGAGAAAAATGCAGAAAATTTACAATTTAAAACTTAAAAGAGAAGTCATGAACATTTTCCCCGGCGAGTACTATATCAGCTCTGATAATGAAATTATATCGACCTTACTGGGATCGTGTATTTCCGTTTGCCTATATGATAAATTCGCAGGAGTCGGTGGAATGAACCACTTTATGCTTCCCAAAAGTCTCAATAAAAAAGAGACAGCCTTAATCGATAAATCACATATAAATCAGTCTTATCGTTTAACAAGATATGGATTAACATCAATGGAAGTGCTGATTCTGGAGATGCAGAAAAAAGGAGCTGACAGGAGGAATATAACAGCTAAGGTTTTTGGTGGAGGTAAGACAATTATCAATAAATCCGTTCTTGGTATCGGAGATCAAAACATCAAATTTATAAAATCCTATTTGAAAGTGGAGAATATTCCTCTAACAAGTGAGAATACCGGTGATAGCTATGCAAGAAAAGTTTTGTTTAATACCGGTGATAATTCCGTATTACTGGAAAAAATACCCATGAAAAATGCTATTGAAACAGAAAAAGACTATATAGAACAACTGGAAAATACCCCTAAGAAAAATGAGGTTATTTACTTCTGATAAAAAAAGTAAAAATCTCTCATCCCTACGAGACAAACCACCGTTTAAACCACGATCGGATTCCTGTATTTTTGCGGACCATCATGACAGTACATGAACATTTATCAGCAATTTTCCGGGGTTTTGAACCAAATAAAATCCTTTGAAACACTGATAATTCCGACGCACCGATTACCACAAGATCGTATTCTTTTGATTCTGATTGGATTCTAGCGACAGGATCACTGCTCTGCATTATTTTAACCTTATACTTCATACCTTCGTATTCGACAGAAAGAGCCTCTTTTAATTGCTCCGGAATAGAACCGGTCTTATCCAGGGGAGTCACATGCATTATTGTTACTTCTGCGCTGCAGGCAAGAGCCAGTTGTTTTACAAGATCCCAGGCCAGTTTTCCATGAGGTCCTTTGCCTTTTGTCGGACAGAGGATTTTCCTTATCTGTAATCCAGGTTCTTCATTACCTGCTTTAATAACGACCAGGTCGCAAGATGCTTTTTCAATAACCGGATCAAGGGTACTACCCATGCGATAATTTTTACGGGACGTAAATCCACGCCAGCCCAGAATTAATAAATTGGCATTTCTTGATCGAACAGATTGTATGATTCCTTCTGCTGTATTATGGGCGTATCGAAGATATGTCTGTACAGGAATCTGAGAAGATAAAGATCCGATAGTGGTCAATAACTTTTCAGCTTGACCGGTGAATCGTCCTGCCATATCAATGGGAGTCTGATAGGGGACCTGAACAATGGTTGTCAGGGATAAACCTGCCTTCTGAGTTTCTGCAAAAACCCTGGCATATTTTAATAGAATTGGTGCTGTTTCTGAATTGGCCAGAGCAACTAAAACCTGCTTCCCATCCCTGTCTTCATCAGATTCCCCGTTAGATAACTTCTCTACTTTCAATGGAGAGGATATCTGTCGTTTCGGATGAATAACAAAGAAAAGAAGTCCTATTAATAACCATATTCCTGCTATAATATAGGCCCAGAGAGCCATATCCAGAAGGAAGATTCCAATTAAAGTTCTGCTGAGAATTGAAATGATAGGAACAATCGGGAAAAAGGGGATTAAAAAACCATATTCTAATTCATGCCCCCGTTCTGTTCGGATTTTCATACCGTAAAAAGTGACTATATTGAAAAGGAAAATAAAAAAAATGCTCGCTCCAGCCATTACGGTTTCAACATCAAATAAGGCAGCCAC
>JAEINM010000228.1 GCA_016342385.1 Spirochaetaceae bacterium
CAACCCCAGATATTTGAGGGATAACCTACACTCAAAGTAATTCCTATAGCCATAAGAATCTCACCTAAATAATTAATATGCCTGCTGGCACCCCAAAAACCATTTATCAGAAGCCTCTTATTACCCTCTGTCAATGTTTGCGGTTGTATTCGGAGAAAAGATTTCTGCGGCTGAGTTTTAAAATAAAACTTCTGCATATTGGCTCCACGGGCAAGGATCCATCCCGACAGAAAAAGCACTATTGACATAAGAGTGAACCATAAAGGCTTTCCCGAATCTGGTAGATGGGCCGTAGTGAAGAGAGATATGGAATAGAAAAAAGGATAAAAAGTCAGACATCCCCACCCCAGTTTAAAGCCTACTTTTTCTGCAAAAAAATCATAGGTGTATAGATGGACCTCTTCGAAGGTCAGATAATCAAAAATAAAGTAGGTAATCATAGCTGTACAGACGAATACACCTGGAGAGGATTCCGATCCAAATGAGATGTAATGATAGGAAGCAAAACTCAGAGCATTGAGCTGGAGTAAAATGGCCCCGCTTAGATAAAGCCACATTTTGGCGTCAATTTTTCCCTCTCCGAATTGGGGATTATCGAGTCTCCCGAAAAACAGATCCAGCGGTAGAGATTTTCCCGTAGGAGGATAGGGCAGAACAATAAGGAGAGTAAAAATCAAGCCTATAAAAAAAGCTCCCGCAAGACTGTAAAAACGAACCCTATAGAGCCACTCAAATGGCACTATCTGAAAAAAGCCCAGAAAAGCCCATATAAGAATGGAAAGAATAAGAACGAATCTGCCGTTTAATCTGTACTTCAATTTTTTTCCTGTATCAACATGGGAGACATATCCTGTTACCTTTCGACCGGGGATCAGGTAATGCAGAGCAGTAATAATCCCATATATGATAAAGGGGGTAAAAAATCCCCAAAGGGCTGTTTTCATGATAACTCCTTTGTCTTTTTATACATTATCCCTATGGCTATTTTCACGGGGACGATTCTCGTCAGTATAAAACTGAAAATTTTATTGAGAGCTCCCGGGACAATGGTCGGCCCGCGCCCCAAGGAGTTTAAGGTACTTTCCACAACTGAAGAAGCATCGAGAATTCCCGGAGCTTCATTCCCGCCTTGGGCCTGCTGATATCCCGGTGTCCTGACAGCACCGGAAATACAGGATAGAACATCAATATTATTTTCTTTTAATTCCTTCCAGAGCCCTTCGGCCAGTATAGTATTGAATGCTTTAGAGGCAGCATATGTAGAGATTTTGGGACTACCCTGATATCCCGAAAGTGATGACATTAAAATAATCCCCCCTTTCTTCTGGAGAATCATTTTTTCAGAAGCCTTCTTTACCATTATTAATGGTGCTTTGATATTCACATCAATAATTTTAAGAAGGTCCTCTTCGGTTCGGTCCTCAAATGAACCAATTGGTGCAAAGGCAGCGTTATAAACAAGCAAACCAATCTCTTTATTTAATCCCCTATAGAATTCCCGTAGTTTTTGTATATCTCCGAGATCCAGGGCATAAACAATGATCTCAACCCCATATTCTTTACTCAGTTTTTCCGATAAAGCCATGAGTTTTTCTTTTCTGCGGGCCAGGAGAACCAGATTCAGACCTCTATATGCCAAAGATTCTGCAAAGGCAGCGCCCAGACCTTCCGAAGCTCCCGCAACGATTGCCCATGGCCCGTATTGGAATTTAAAGATGTTTATTTTAGACTTTCCATCAATTTTCAATTTCTTCAGATACAATTCTATTTCTGCCTTCTTTCTTTGCTCTATATAGATACTCATCTGCCCGATTAATCGTGGATTCCAGCTTTTCGTCTTTATTCCACAAAGTAACTCCAATACTAACTGTATAGGAAATAACCTTTTCATCTACTGCAAATGGATGTTCCTCAATATATTTCCGAAGCCTTTCTGCTGATTTAACCCCATGGTCCAACCTGGTTTCCGGGAGAACAATGATAAATTCTTCTCCCCCAATTCGCGCACAGATATCTGCCGAACGCAAACTCGCGCGCAGGTTATCAGATAGATTGATCAGGACTTTGTCACCAATCTGATGTCCGTATGTGTCATTTACTTTTTTAAAAAAATCGACATCAATCATCATAAGAACAAACACATATCCTCTTCGTCGGCTTCTCTCCACTTCAATATCCATTTTCTCAAAAAAGGTGCGGCGATTAATAAGTCCCGATAAAGAATCTGTTGAAGATTTCTCTTCGAGCTGCCTGATCAGTTCTTTTCTATAACTGATATCTTCCTGTATGCCCAGATATCGGATAATTTGTCCTTTTTTATTGAATATGGGGGAAATAGAGGCATAGACCCAATAAAAATTGCCCTCTTTATTTTTATTATGGAACTCTCCTGACCAGTTATTCCCTGAGCTTATTGTATCCCAAAGCGTCTGATATCCTTCAGCAGTCATTTTACCTGATTTTAATATCTTAGGGTTCTGCTGATACACTTCTTCGGATGAATATCCGCTTAATTCCTGAAATTTCATATTTGCGTATTGAATATTCCCCTTCTCATCTGTAAATACGATAGAGGCCGGATTCTTCTCCAGCCCCTGAAAAAACGATTCCATCCAGACTCCGAATCCCTTTCTCATCATCCCTCTGTGAATAAGAATCCACATGGTGATAAAAGAGAGCAATTGAAAAATTAAACAGAAAAGAAGAAATGAAGGAGTTAAATAAGATAATATTTGGAATCCCCGGTCCCTCTTTATCCAGGAAACGATTGAGGTTCTTATCTCGTCTGGCGATCCTTCCGGTCGTAATACAGATATAATTTTGTTATTTTTAGAAAGATAATCCCTCATCTCTTTTTCCGGAGAAAATGAAGAAACAGTAAAAAGACCTTCTTCCTTTTCAACCTGAACGTATTCTTTCTCCTCCATAAGACTCCATAAGTCTGGAAAATCATCAGCAAAAGATAGATTCTCATTTCCAGTTTTTAAACCGTCAAAACCTGAAATGTATTTTCCGTCAAATCGGATAATGGCATAATTGACTGTTTCGGTAGAAGCAAAATGATGGTTGAATTTCTCCACTTTATATTTGGCATTATAGTCGAGGAGAATCATGCCCTGCCTCTTTCCATCGGATGAAAAAACAGCCATACCGAACCTTACGATTGGTTGTGATGGTGAGGATAATGGCCCGTTCTTCCGGCTTAAGTCGAGAGGAGAGATGTACAATTCCCCTTTTTGCATTTGATTTATATTCATAAATGAATATCTTTCCGGCATATTATCTTTATAAATTCTTATTATTTCATTTCCCTTTTCATCGAAAAAATAAATCTGACTGTATACTCTACGTATTTTGGAAAAGAAAAGAAGAGAAGATTCCAGCTGTTGCAGCGATTCTGAATTTTTTTCCATGAAATATGTTTTAACCTTTTCTTCATTTTCTAGAAGGATTAAGTCATCCCCAATTGCTCCAAAGTCCTCTGACAAAATAAATTGAGCTGATTGCAGACGTTCCATCTCTTCTTCCAGCATCACTTTATTTCGTGCTTTATGGTTAAAGTATAGTGCGATGAGAACAATAAGAATAAAAAGCAAAAACTGAGCAAAAAAAGATTTTATAAAGACCCGATCTGCCCGTTTATTGACCTGGGGAATCATTTTCTTGAAAAAATAATTTTCTGAAAAGTGAAGATAGGGATTATTATCCAAGAGACCTCCTAATTCCAAGACACTTAATTAAAGAATAAAACGAATTAGGAAAATTTTCTATAGGCATACAATAATGCCCTAATATGAATCGCTGTTAATCCTGTCAAAACAAAACGAGATTAATAGACGAATTCCTCTTTAAAAACGATTTTATCATCTTCAGGAAAAACTCTTACCAGATGAACATGCATGTTATCACTACCGAAATTCTCATAATATAAAAACATATTGTCGTCGTTGGGAAGATTTCTCGAAGATAAGCTTCCACACATATACTGAGTAAAAGAATAGCCCTGATAAAGATCATTTGTGTACATAATTTCAAGTTCGTGAGTGTGTCCACATAGCACATGTTTAATATTATGCAACTGCACAAAGTCTATAAGAGCCGCTGAATTTGTCAATGGGCATTCATCAGTCCCTAAAACGGAATAATGTGTCATAAGTAGTGGAATATCATATTTCCTTTCTTTGATTTCTGCTGAAACAGCTTTTAGAACCTCTTTTTCCACATATCCGTCATCATTGTAGAGCTCATTGGAATCAATCGAAATAACTAATAATATCTTCCCCTCAACATTAATGGATTTAATAAAATTTATATCCGTAAAATAGTCATCAACTTTGGTTATTTCCCGGTCTAGAAATAGGTGCTTTTTACTGGTTCTAGTTGTATCCGGTATGGTGATAAGTTCGGGTGTATAGATATATTTCCTGAATAATTCATGTGAGCGCATATTTCTTTTATCATGATTTCCCATCGTAGATATGACATGTTTACATTTAATGGACTTTAAAAAAGCCCCCGCATCAGAATATTCATTTTCCAGACCATCTGACGTACAGTCTCCTGTGTTGATGACAATATCGGCTTTGTAAGAATTAATTTTGTCTAGAAGAACCTGGGTATTTCCAACCCAGTGCCTTGGACCAAAATGCAGATCCGAGATCTGTATTATATTCATATTTTATTCCTCGATTCAGCAGTACAGTATATCTCATATATTCACAAAGAATTCAATTGAATCAGACCTAAGTTTCATATTCTCAGCGCTCCCATAGACAGTAATTTCTAATTGAGCTATAATTCACTTACCTTACGCACTCATGCCTATAAGTGGACGGAACCCTATCGTCTGATATAATCGTTAGGCGGTAATTATATAAGTGATGTTCTATTGCTTAAATCGAATGAGAGTGCTTTGAATTAACAAGAAAGTTAAGTTCCTTATTAGAAATCCGTAAGCAGATTATCTGAAAAATTCTGTTCATAGGTTCCCTTAACAGAGAATCTATCGCTATTCAATTAATTCATATTAGTTGCATTCCTAAATTCCTATAAATAACCTTATGTTATTTATATCAGTTTCACTGGTCTATCCGGTGTGTTCAAATTTTTCTCTATAACACTGTCCATACATTCATAGGAATTACGATAAATGTCGTTCTATGCTTTTGGAACTTATCACCATTCTTTTCCTGTTATTCAATTAATCAGTAAAATTTTTTTTAAAGGATAATATTTTGAATAAAAGAACAAACAGTAACGAACCTGTCACAACGGCTTTGCTACTCGCCGCAGGAACAGGTACTCGACTGTTTCCATTAACAGAGAATGAACCAAAGTGTATGACAAGTGTTAATGGAAAAACAATACTGGAACGATTGATTTCCAATCTGAATCGACAGGGTATTACAAGACTGGTCATTGTTACGGGACATCTTGAACATTGTATCAGGGACTACCTGGGAGATCAGATAGGAGATTTAAAAATAGAATATATTTTCAGCCCTTTATATAAAACAACAAATAACATCTATTCTCTCTGGATGGCCAGGGAAGCGATTAATGAACCCTTTCTTCTACTTGAAAGTGATCTTGTCTTTGATGAATCTCTCCTTGATGATATGATTTATCCCGACAGAATAGCTTTGGCGGAAATGCAGTCCTGGATGAACGGAACCTGTGTAACAATTGATCAATCCCAAATGGTTAGTGAGTTCATATCCGGTGATAAAAAAACTTCAAACAAGACTGCCTACAAAACGGTCAACATCTATAGCTTCTCGGTTGATTCCTGGAGGAAAATCATTAAACGTCTGGACAAACAGATCTCTTCAGGAAACGTGAATAGCTATTATGAAACTGTATTTGCCGATTTGACTTCTGACAATAATCTACAATTGCAGTCTGTTTCATTTGATGGAAAACCCTGGTATGAAATTGATACTCTTGAAGATCTGGCCCTGGCGGAAAAGATTTTTCCCTCTGCGGTTCATGGAACGGCCAAAACAGCTGTCCCTGAAAAAGCAATCACCTTTTACAATCAACTACTCACTTCAGTATTAGGTCCCCGGAAATCAACAGGAACTTTAAATGCCTCAAGATAGTATTACAATTAAGCAACCCACAATGATTTCTTTTGTAAAGGATCTGCCCAACATCTGTTCTCTAGCTGGATTATTCAGCGCACTCATAGGTATCTACAATGCCATTTTGGGAAATTTTTCCTATGCCATGATTGGAATACTCTGGGCTGTCCTGTTTGACTGGACAGATGGAATAATCGCCCGAAAAATGAAAGGCCGAACAGAACATCAGAAAGCTTTCGGACCGCAACTCGATTCTCTCATAGATATTATCAGTTTTGCAGTCTTTCCAGCCGTCTTTCTTTTAAGCTACGGTCAGTTTAATCCTTTATTTCTTCCCGGAGCTTTTCTCATTTTTGCGGCAGGAGCCATAAGGCTGAGCTATTTCAATGTCTTTGGAATGGTTGACGGGAAAACTTATAAAGGTCTGGCACTGGACAATAATGTGATTATACTGGCTTTCCTGTTCCTCTTTGAAAGATTTTTCAGTCATCTGGTCTTTTCATTAATTCTCTATGCCTTATTAATGATCATGATGGTATTCAACCTGGCTCCTGTAAAAACACCTAAATTTACGGGAAAATGGTTCTATTTTCTCATTTCATATACTGTGGTTCTGACTTCTCTCTTTCTCATTATTAAGTAAAACCGGCAATTTCGTGTACATTGGCAAGTACAGGATATTGTGGTTT
>JAEINM010000229.1 GCA_016342385.1 Spirochaetaceae bacterium
GCCCATAACATGTATTCAGAATCCTGCTGCAGGAAAAGAGAAGGAACTGGGTATCGGAACGCTTCAAAAAGCGGAAAACCCTAAAAAAGTCATGATAGCCGGAGGTGGTGTGGCTGGGATGAAAGTTGCAGAAATTGCAGCCAGACGGGGACATGAGGTTGTTTTATATGAAAAAGATGCGGTTCTCGGCGGTCAGATTCATCTGGTAAAACACATTCCTTTTCGAAATGAATTCTCCGAGGTGGCCCGTTATATCGAATATGAAATAAAACAAATGGATAATATTAGAATACAAACGTCTAGAGTTTGTGATTTGCAGACGATAGAAGAAGAAAATCCCGATATTTTTATTGTTGCTACAGGAGCCGTTGAACTGATTCCTGATATGGTTAAAACCCCGAAGGCGGTAACAAGCTGGGATATACTTAAAAATAAAGTAGAAATTGGGAAAAATATTCTGGTTTACGATCCTCTTTCCTTTAATGAAGGTGTGGGGATTGTCGAGCACCTTTTTGAGACATATGAAGATATAAAAGTACACTATATTACACCTCAAAATGACATTGCTATGAATGCCAAAAATGAAAATAAAGATATTTTATTGCGCCGTCTACTGCCCCTTGACCTGAGAATTACACCTCATATGGCATTGATCGAGGCTGATGCTGATAAACTGATTTTCCGGAAAACCTATACAGATAAAGAAATGTCCATATGGGATAGTGCTTTCGATAACTTCATTTATACGGGACATATGAAATCGACAGATGATCTGTTTTGGAAACTGGAAGATGAGAAAAACATGGAAGTGTACAGACTTGGATACGCAAAAGCACCATCATCTGTAGAAATCATAATCCGTGAAGCTGATTTATTAGCCCGGTCAATATAATCGGGAACGAAGAGGTAGAACAATGGAAAAAGTATTAGTCTGTCTGAAACAGGTACCGAATACAAAAGATATAAAAATAGATCCGGAAAATCACACACTGATAAGGGAGAATGTGGAGAGTGTTATCAATCCCTGTGATGATTATGCTCTGGAACAGGCCTTAAAACTGAAAAGAAAATACGGGATTAAGGTTGCAACCATGACAATGGGACCTCCTCAGGCTGAAAGCATTTTGGAGTACAGTTTGAGAAGAGGTGCCGACGAATCATTTTTACTTTCAGATACAAGACTGGCAGGATCCGATACATGGGCAACATCCATTGCCATTGCGGCTCTAATAAAAAAGACCGGGTATAAAAGTGTTTTCTGCGGACAGGAGTCTGTCGACAGCGGTACCGGTCATATCGGAGCCAGTATAGCGGAATTGCTGAATATTCCCCTAATTAATTATACGAGGGAAATCGAAACTCTGGAAAACGGGAAGCTGCAGATCCTTGCAAAGTATGATACAGCCGATGCCCTTATGGAAGTAGTTACTCCCTTAGTGATCTCTTTCCTGAAACAGGACAGAGAATTAACACCACTTATTGAAGAAATTGCCGATCGGGAAAAGATCTGGAAAATGAGTATTGATGACCTTAAGCTCGATCCGGCCTATGTCGGACTGGATGGATCCTTTACAGAAGTGGTGAATATAGATGTTGATGAGCGTTTTACAGGTTATGTAACAGTAGATAGAAATATGACTGCAGATAAGAGAATTCTCTTTATATCGAATGGGGGAATAACTGAAAAAAAAGAGAGAAAGGTTATTCGGGAACTGAACAATAAGACTATTGAAGACATTGTATGTCTATTCAAATAGTGAAGGTTAATGGGACACTATGAGTTATATAGAAGTAGATAAAAATATGTGTAATGGTTGTGCAGAATGTGTTGCAATCTGTAATTACGAAGCCATTTCTGTGATAAATGAGATAGCTGTTATTGACCGGAATAAATGCACATTGTGCAGGGCCTGTATTAAAGGTTGCACCCAGAGTGCCATTTCAATTTTAAAGCTTCATAATAAGGCTGACCTATCTAACTATAAAGGTATTTGGGTTATAGTTGAATATTTTGATGACCAATTAAAAAATACCGGCTTTCAGCTGATCAGCAAAGCAAATAAGCTAGCTGAGATTAGTGGTGATAAGGTCACTGCTGTATTGATTGGAAATAGCAAAGCAGAAAATAAAAAACTTCAGAAAACTTTTTCCGATTATGGTGTCAGTTCTGTCAGACACATCACACACGAGGGCTTTACCAGATTTATTCCCGAAGATGCAGTAGATGTCATTTCTGATCAGATTATGGAGGATAAACCTAAGATTGTCCTGTTTTTGGGTACTATCTTCGGCAGAACAATTGCTCCTCAAATAGCCGTGCGGGTAAAAACAGGTCTGACTGCTGATTGTACGGAACTGGAGATAGATAATAAGAACAATCTTCTGCAGATTCGTCCGACATTTGGTGGAAAAATCCTTGCTACCATAGAAACTCCCCATAGTTGTCCTCAGATGGCTTCTGTCCGTCCCAATGTTTTCGTCGAGGAAAAAATGCCAATCCCAGTAGAGAATGTGAAAATAGAGAGGATAGAAGTAAGAGGAAAATTATCTTTTTCAGCAAAGGCGCTTAAAGAGGTGATAAGAATTGAACTGGGAGAAGGTTCTCTGGAAACACCTCTGGACGAAGCTAAAGTTATTTTCTGTGCCGGTCTTGGTGTCGGTTC
The DNA here is from genome assembly GCA_016342385.1 of Spirochaetaceae bacterium. Taxonomy (GTDB): domain Bacteria; phylum Spirochaetota; class Spirochaetia; order DSM-2461; family DSM-2461; genus Spirochaeta_F. Next base: position 2,664 of record JAEINM010000229.1, read on the forward strand.
GAAAGAGGGATTTGAGAAAGTTGAAAAGTTTGCTCAAAAATGTGGTGCTACGATTGCCGCAACCAGGGCTGTCGTTGATGAAGGGTGGACCGATTTTTCGAAACAGATTGGACAGACAGGAGTGACTGTCATTCCCGAGCTCTATGTCGCTTTTGGTGTCTCCGGAGCTATCCATCACAATATCGGGATAAGAAATTCAAGAAAAATAGTAGCGATAAATAATGATCCGAGGGCCTCTATTTTCAAAATTGCCGATTACTGCATTGTTGCGGACCTATTCGAAGTGCTGGATAAAATGGAGTTACAGGGAACCAGACAGACAATATGAATATTATTACCCTGTTGGATTTAGATACTAATGAACAGATATGAGATTTTTTAAGGAGATTTTTTATGAAAATAGCTAACAAAATTACAATAATACAATTTTTATTATCAACAGTTATTCTGGCTGTTCTTAGTGTTGTTATGGTTTTATCAATGTCTAATTCACTAGCAGAGGAAATGTCGGATGTAGAGAATCTTTTTGTAGAAAGCTTCTCCGATGACTTAACCATTTCCATAGGAGAAATTAGTCAGTATGATTTTCATTCATTAGTTCAGAAACAATTGCAGAATAAGATTCCCTCTGTATTAGTGACTGTTATATTATTTAATGTCCTTTCATGTGCTGCTCTGTACTTTCTAATAAAAATCTCTGTTTTAAGACCGATTGTTCAAATTAAAAGAAAATTTAATAACTTAAACAATGGAACTGATGATCTGTCAAATAAGATTGAAATAAACACAAGCGATGAATTTGGAGATCTATCAATCGGAATGAATAAGTTTATTGATTATATAAACCTGATTATCTCTGAATTAAAGAAAACTGTTGATAGAACAAAGGACATCGGAAGTTTTCTGGATAATTGTATAAATGAGACATTATCATCGATTGAAAAAATAACCATAGGAACTGAGAATCTAAAAGACAGTTCTTCTTCATTAGATAATGAAATAAGTGAGATCTCTGAATTATCTACAAACATTAAAGGTTTTATTTCCAATGTGACAGATCTCATTTCTGAACAATCTTCTGCCATTAATGAATCTTCATCTGCAATTGAAGAAATATCCTCTTCAATTCACAATGTAGATGCCAATGTTAATCAGAAATATGAAATAGCAAAAGAACTGGTTGATGAAACACAAGCCACTAATGAGGAAATGAATAAATCATTAGACATAATTCAAAAAGTTACTGATTCAACTAAAGTAATTTTTGATTTAATAGGAATAATTGAAGAATTGGCAGCACAAACCAATCTCCTATCATTAAACGCCTCTATTGAAGCCGCTCATGCCGGACAGTACGGGAAAGGATTTTCAGTTATTTCTATGGAAATTAGAAAACTGGCAGATTTGGCATCGAACAATGCAGAGAGTATTTCAGTATCATTAAAAGAAGTCATCAGCTATATAAAAGAATCAAATACAACCACTCAGGGAACAGGAAAATCACTTATAAAGATAAAAACAGGTATTGAGAATGTTCTCTATGGAATGAGTGAAATTACGAATTCAACTGTGGAATTATCTGTGGGGAGTAAAGAAATAATAACTTGTCTGGCAGATCTAATAGAGAAAACAACAAAAGTGAGAGAATCATCAGATGAAATGAATGTGAGAATTGGTGGAATCAATGAAAAGATTAGTATTATAAATGATATTTCTGAAACTAATAAAAATGATGCAGTGGAAATTGGATCTCTATTGAAAGGGATTCATAAAAATATCAAAAATCTGTCCAGTTTCGGGAATGAAAATACAAATAACATACAGAATATTGAAAATCTGATTTCCAATATGAGACTGCAATCTGCCATACAATATAGCTGGCCTGATAATATTCCCACGGACTCAAAAGCTTTAATGGAACCTCTTCCTCTTTCTCCCCGTGGACAGGCTGTTCCGGGATATTCCGATGGAACTCCCACAACATCTCCAAACTATTTTCTCTTTAATGATGAAGATCAGATTTCTGTAAAAAATAAGAAATTAACAGCAGGTATAGTAATGCATACAATCTCTTCCGGGTGGTCGAAGCTGCAGATAGCGGGAATTAAGAGTGTTATGGAAGAATTTGGAGTTGAGATCGTTGGAATTACTGATGCCGGATTTAAACCGGAAAAACAAAATGATGATCTGAAACAGATAGCCCTGAAAAAACCTGATTATATCTTCTCTATACCAGTTGATTCCAAATCACAATCCTCTCTATATAAAGGAATAGCTGAACAGGGGATAAAGATTGTATTCTTAGATTCAGTTCCTCCGGAAATGACCCCGGGGAAAGATTACATAACGGTTGTTGCATCAGATAATGGAAGCAATGCTTTTTTTGCAGCCACTGAATTATGTGAAGCTATTGAGGGATCAGGAGAAGTTGGAATCATAGAGTATTTTTATGATATTTATACTGTCAATATTCGTACAACAGCAGCTAAGAAAGCTATTGAAAAGTTTCCTGGAGTAAAATGTGTTGCTGTTGATTCATTTCAGGATCCCCAAAAGGCAGGAGAGACCGCAAAAGCAATGTTGAAAGCTCACCCTGATTTAAAAGGGATTTATGTCGTCTGGGATACTCCTGCAATACAGGTAGAATCTGCTGTTAAGTCTATGGGAAAGGATGTTCTTATTACTACGAATGATTTAGATCTTGAAATTGCACGTTATATTGCTAGAGGTGATGTGCTGGCAATAGGTTCACAAAGGCCTTTTGATCAGGGTGTTGCGGAAGCGAAGGCTGCACTATACGATTCGCTTGGTAAAACAGTACCTCCTTATATATCCGTTCCAACATTGCGGGTTAAGAAGATAAATCTTTTAAGTGCCATTAAGGAGATAACAAAAGAAGAGCCGCCTCTGGATATTATAAAAATGAGTGAAGGTCAGTCTTTTTAAACTAATAGCTGAAGGAAAAACAGCACTTTTTGAAGTCACATGTTTGATATTGCAGTGTTATAAATATGCATTGCCAAGAGTATATGTATAAAATATTTACTCTTCACACAAATCAGACATATAATAAAGAAGATGAGAAACGTGGGTAAGGAGCATACCCGAGCAGTGAGCGAAGCACACGACCAGGGAGATCCTGTTAAAAAAGCAGATTATAAATTCACATATAAAGACTATAGCAGCTGGCCGGAAGATGAACGTTGGGAACTAATTGATGGTGTGGCCTATAATATGAGTCCGGCTCCGACGACAACACATTAACGAATTTCCAGAATATTATCTACAAAGATTGATAATTTCCTCTCTGATAAACTCTGCGAGACATTTGCAGCACCATTTGATGTTTATTTACCTCTAGATTCTCAGCAGGATTTTAATTCTATTGAAACCATAGTTCAACCTGATATCTCTGTTATATGTGATTCTTCAAAAATCATAGAGAAAGGATGTATGGGACCTCCGGATCTGATTGTGGAAATACTTTCTCCTTCAACCGGGAAAAAAGATCTCAATGAAAAATTCTCACTTTATGAAAGACATGGTGTAAAAGAATATTGGATTGTCGACCCTGGTAATAAATATGTGAAAGTTTTTCATTGGCAAACTGAAGGTCGGGATTCGGGAAAGTATGACAATGGAGTTTTAATTCCCCCTGCCAACTGGAAGGACGACAATACCATTGCCCAGTCTGTAATACTGAAAGGTTTTTCAGTTGATGTGGATGACCTTTTTGATCCGAAATGATAAATCTCTCATCTTAATGGACCAATTCCTTTCTCAGCACTGAAGCCAGATAATCACTTGATGGGGAAGATCCCCAGGTAAACACCTCATCTCCCCGTATAATCTTCCTCACATTCTGCACTGTCATCAGAGAATTGCAGACCATCACTTCATCGGCTTCTTTTATCCGGACAAGAGGAATCCCCTTCATCAGAGATTCAATCTTAATACCATCTATTTTCTCTGCTGTCTCAAGCACTTTGTCCTGCATAATCCCATGAAGATAGTTGTTGCATCTATCTACATAGAAGAGCGTCGAGTCTTCCATATAGAGAACATTGGTGTAGGAACCCTCCAGTAT
>JAEINM010000230.1 GCA_016342385.1 Spirochaetaceae bacterium
TTCGTTGTTCATACCGGGGAGAACCAATGTTACTTCGCTGTGATCCCATATCCATCGCAATGCCCACTCGGCATTTGACCATCCCTTTCTACTATCACTATAAAGAGACTGAACTTTCTCCGGCAATTTACCGGCCAGCACTCCACCTCGCAAAGGTTCCATAATGACGATACCCAAACCTTTGTCCGCTGCGTATTCCAGTCCTTCGCGACCGGCCTGATGATAAACATCGAGGAGGTTGTACTGTATCTGGCAGAATTTCCAGTCTTCTTCATCACATATCATTTTGAAATCTTCTCTGGGACCATGAAAGGAGAACCCTTTATGTGTAATTTTACCCGCTTTGACCGCGTCATTCAGGAAATCAGAGACTCCCAGTTTTTTCATATTATTCCACATGCCGCCATCGAGAGAATGGAGCAGGTAATAATCTATATGATCTGTCTGTAACGCCTTGAGCTGAGCATTGAGAATGCTGTCCATATCTTTTCTGGATTGACATAACCAGGTCGGAAGTTTTGTCGCAATTTTGACTCGATCCCTTAAATTGTTTTCAGCTAGGACTTTCCCGAGGAATTCTTCACTTTTCCCTCCATGATACGGCCAGGCTGTATCGAAGTAATTGACACCTTTATCGATGGCGTACAAAATTTGCTCTTCTGCTTTCTTTTCATCGATCTGTCCATTTTTAGTGGGAAAACGCATACAACCATATCCCAGGCTGGATAATTTATCTCCTGTACTTTTCATCGTTCTATACTGCATATTAACTCCTAATGACTGACTAAGCAGTCAGAATGTTGGTAAAAAAATCAGTTCAGACACTGACACAGTCCCATAAAATATGAAAAGCCTGGTCTAAAAACAACTTGTCATGTATCTTCTCCTGATCATTGAGACACACTTCAACAGTTGAGTTTATAATTCCCAGCAAAGCTCCCATCATCAGTTCTATGGAAACGTCTTTAAACACTCCATTCTCAATACCATCGTGAAGAAAGGTCAGAAATGGCGTAAATTGCTGCCTGGCTTCTTCTCTTGTTTCTTTATTGATATAGGGGGAGTGACGATACTGCTGAAAAAAAGCCTGTTGCTCAGGGTTTTCAACGGCCCAGCTCAGAACATTATGCCAGATTGCATGGGTCTGTTCTTTGAACCCTTTCTGCTTATCTATTCCCTGTTCTATGGCCAGATTAAAAGAGTATTTACAAAAGAGATATAGCTGATTAATCAGGGCTTCTTTGGTTTTAAAATGATTAAACAATGTCCCGTTGGCCACTCCGGCATTTTTAGCGATTAAGCTCGTCGGGGTATTATGGAATCCTCTTGTTGTAAAGAGCTGGAAGGCACTTTTAAAAATAAGATCTTTTTTATCTGCCATATAGATACTATATATTGAATTGACTAGTCAGTCAATTTATTGTGCAAAAAAAATCCTGATATTTAAATAACTATAATTAAACTCCTCCTTTTAAAGAGGAAATAGTCTGTTCATTTGCTCTATGTCTGTCCTGTCAAGAAGGACTCCCGAAGCACCGGCATTCTCCTCAAGTTGTTTTACCGAGGTAGCTCCTGTTATAACACTGGATATTCCCGGGTTTTGAAGTATCCAGGCCAGTGAAAGCTGTCCCATAGTTATATTGTATTTTGAGGCGATCTCTCCCAGAGAGTCCACTTTATTGAGAAGATCCAGATCTTCTATTTGTGATTTCATCCACATATTCTGTTTGTCATTGGCACCACGGGTGCCGAGGGGGATTTTTTTCCCCGAATATTTTCCCGTCAGGATTCCCTGAGCAAGGGGTGAAAAGTTTGCCGTTCCCATACCCAGCTCAACACATTTAGGTAAAATCTCTTTTTCGATATTTCTGGAGAGGAGATTATATAGGGGTTGATTGACTACGGGCAGATGCCAGTGTCTCTCTTCACATATTTTATAGGCCTCAGCGATTTGTGATGCTGCCCATTCACTTGTCCCCCAGTAGAGAATCTTCCCCTGACGAATTAAATCTTCAATGGCTTCCAGAGTCTCTCTTAAAGGTGTTTCAGGGTCGTAGCGATGACAGTAGAATAGATCGACATATTTTAATTTCAATCGGTCGAGACTTCCCTGTAGTGAATCTGTCAAATGTTTCCGGCTAAGACCCCTGTCAGTTTCATATTCCGAGAAGGGCCAGAAGGCTTTGGTTGCCACTATATATTGACTTCTTTTTCTCTCTGGAAGAATTTCTCCCAGAAGCTCTTCGGCTTTCCCGTTTTCATAGACATCGGCAGAATCAAAATAATTGATTCCCAGTTCAATGGCCTGGTGGATTATCTTTTTCCCCTTTTCCAGTTCAACCTGGTTGGCAAATGTCAGCCACGATCCGTAGGCTATTTCACTTACTCTCAGCCCACTCCTACCCAATCTTCTGTATTTCATCTCTATCTCCTCTATGTGCCATAGCTACTTAAATATAAGGGATGGGGAAGAGATTCTCCATTATTATTGAGATCGCGAAAAAAATAAGGAGTTTATAGAATGATGATTATCTCTGTAATAATTTATCTATGAATGAATAATTGCTCTTTATTGAGTAATAATACAAATGATTTTCACGAATATTATTGCGGAGCTTTATCATTTCTTTTTCATTGTGAAGGAACTGAATTTTTCCCGTAAGAGTCTTGAGATTCTGTCTGACCGGTGCCGTTGCCAGTGTAGTGTATTTCCCCTGGAAAAAATAGATTTCTCCCCTTTGAATTCCATAGTGGAAAACCAACTTCCTGAGGATTCCCCCATGTCTGTTCTTATCAATCCTGTCTTTGTAGAGATTAAAATATACTTTATTATCAAAAATTAAGAGAAAACCATTCTGCATGGCCATTCTGGTTTTATTGACTGGTAGTTGCCTTTGTTCTTTAACTGTAATGGAATATTCGGGGAAGTTTTTGTTTATCTCTTCCATGTACTTCCGGAAAAGAGGGCCATGAACTCTTTTATCTTTTCGGAATTCTCCTTTTACAGCCATGAGCACATGAATCATTTCATGTATGAGAGTTTCTATATATTCCTTTTCTGTGCAGAGAAAAAATTTACTGATGGTGATTTTAAAATCATATACATTTAAAGGGGTCATTTTTATCCGGGTTTTACCCATAGCTATCCGTGAATGGTTCCACTTTACAGGTATAAAGTCGGGTAAGAGATTATTGAAAATTTTCCTGTTGAGAAGAAAGTATTGTTCATTCAAATCCAGTTCGTTCATAGAAAAATGATTATGCAATAAAAAAAGGAGGAATTCATCCCCTAAAAAGTCATATGTCTCTATGGGTACTATTTCTCATCTTTTGTTGCTACTATTCCTTTCACATGATAGCATCTTTCTATGAGTGAAGTAGCCGTTGCTGTAATTATCGTTCTTGTTTTTTTCCTTTCTCCGCTGATTGTATCGATCAGAGCTCTGTCCAGGACAAAAAAAATTCCTTTTCTGCAGGATGAGATTCACCTTCTCAAAGAGGAAATTCAAAAACTGAAAGCTGCTGTGAGCCGGGAAGAAGCCATTGAAGAGACCGTGTCCCCCGAAATGAGTATTGTCCCGGAAAAAAGTTTACCCCCGCTCATCAATAAGCCCCCCGGGAAAGTTCAACATGAACAGGAACGGGAACAAATTCAGAAAAAAGCAACATATGTCATTCCTGTCAGAAGGCCAAAGAAAGGATTCAAATGGAAATGGAATCAAGAGAGATTATTTGCCTTTCTCGGTGCTTTTCTGGGTATTATCGGTCTTGTTTTCCTCACTTTATATTTGGGGACTATAATCGGGATTTTTTCACGGTTTATGATCATGGCCGGCTTTTCAGCTCTTTTGCTGGGGATCAGTTTTCCCTTGGGGAAAAGACCAAAATGGGACGAACTGGCCCATATCAGCAGAAGTTTTTCAGGAGCTCTCTTTCTTTTTGCCGTTTTTGCATCCAGTACAATAGAGGGTTTAAAATGGATTGAAAATCCCCTGTTGGCCCTTGGAGTCATTAGCGCCGGAACATTGTATAACCTTCTACTCGGTGGTTTCTGCAAAAAAAAGGGGTACATGGTATTTCATATGGCCATAAACTTCCTAGTTATTTTTCTTTTACCCACAGAGCCATTGGTTTTCTGGCTTGCTTTTATACTGACCCTGGGATTGCAGGTCTTCGGATTCATAAAAAAAGAGGAAATCAATTCCAGATTGTCTTTTTTGTTGTTCACTTTTTACTGTCTTTTTTTCAAAGAAGCAGCCGTGGATTTTCTCTATTTCAGCTGGTGTTTTAATTTTACTGCATTGGTTTCATTTATAAATCTGATTCTGAATAAAGAAGATCGGAAAATGGTCCATAAAGTCCTTTCCTACGCTATGCCGCTCTTATGGGTAGGTGTTGCAGCTTATCTGGGAGAATCCAGATTAGAGGCTATTATTCCTTTAATAGGTGGAACGCTTATCGGTTCAGTCTTTAGAATGGGAAAAGCCAAAGATTTAAAGAACCTGCTGTACTGGCCTCTTCAGATCCTGGTGACAGGTACTCTTCTTATTCTAGCATCGGGAGAGGGCACACAATACTGGCTTGTTTTACTCTACATTGAAAGCAGTATCTTCGCTTATGCCATGATAAAGGAAATGTCTTATCAGTCTATTCCCCTACTGTTCAATTATCTGATACTCATTAGTGCTGTTCTATTTTCCTATCTTTCTGACAGTCTGACTTTTAATATATTCACCATAGCGAACCGCCTGGTTCTTGTGGCAACAGCGTCTTTCTTTATGATGAAAGCTGCAGCTGAAGATGAGAAGAAAAGCAGTGATTATTTTTCCTTAATCTCGATTTTTCAGTTTATTCTTCCCTTTTTTGTCTTTTTACTCACACATCGCAAAGGAGAAGAGTCCTCCTTTGAGGAAGTTCTGTTCTTCGCAGGACTCTCACTTGTGGTGCTGCTTATTTCCAATAAATCAGTTCTGAAAATGAGAACATACGGGATGTGGATTTCCACTTTGGTGCCTCTATTTTTAATAACTATCCGTTTTATTGATGGGCCGGATGCCGGCTTTTACCCCAGTCTTATTCTGATTTTTCCTCTGCTGATTTTCTCTCTAGCTCTCATATTCTTTAACAGATTAAAAAATACAGAATTGTTTCCCGATCTGGGAATCTATCTTTTTACCGTGGTTCTAATCATTTTCCTCTATTTCCCCTTTAGTCAGCTATCCAGTATATTACCGGGTGTTCTGATTCTTCTGACCTCTTTTGTCTATTATTTCTGGTGGGAAAAAACGGGACATGAAGAAATCCAGTCGTCGGGGATAATCCTCTTATTACTTTTTTTCCTTCGTCATATAACACATCATCTGCAGATGGAGAACCTTCTGGGATTCCTCAGTGTCAGACTCATTCTGGAAATCTCGGCACTTTTCATCTTTTATTTCTATTTAAAGAGTCCCCGATGGGGAGAAGAGAGGAAAATCCCGGTTCTCCATAAGACTCTTCAAGGTACACTATTTACTTTAAGCTGGTTATTTCTTCTGATTATGATATTTTCTCATTCCAATAGAAATATCCTTTCTCTATCACTCCAGCTTTCCATAGTACTTCTCCTCTTTATGGACAGAAAGGCTCTCTTAAAGGGTTACCCCCTGGTTTCTCTGGCCTATATTCATTTTATACTGGCCCAGTTAAATCTAACCTTTAATACTCATCCGTCATTCCCTTTTCTGCCCGGGTTACTCAGGAATCCCTGGATATTCGGTTTTGTCAATGTCGGGGCATCAATCGGTATTATCTTTCTCTTTTTCAGGCATACGAGGCATGAAAAGGCCTACATTTCACCGGTTTTCAATAATCTGAAAAAAATAACAGACTATCTATTTGATAGGAAGAATCTTTCCTTATTAATTCCTCTTTTTATAAGTCTGGGATTGTTTTTTAACTGGACTCTGGAAGAGACATCTCTCACTATTGCTTTATTCAGCGGTTGCTTCCTTTTATACGGAACGGCTCTTATCCTAAAGGAAAATGTCTTCCGTCATGCTACCAGTGTGGCTTTACTCGCCACATCTGTCCGTCTCATATTCTGGGATCTGGCACAATCAACCATGCTTGCCAAATCCATCGCTTTTCTTGGTGCCAGCATTATCTTTATTCTGATCAATGTTCTCTATTCACAATTTAAAGGACGGTTTGACAATGTTTAAAAAATGGTCCCTGTTCATCCCTTCTCTGCTACTGGTTTTTGTTGTCATTTTTTTACTGGTGGAAAAACCGAACGCACCCAAAGAGGTGACCTTTGCACCGCTTTTTCAGATCCTGGGTAAATTTGTTCAGACCGCCGATGTTGCCTTCAGCCGGATTCTTTCAGCGGGGGAGTGGGATGAAGCTTCTTTCGGAGCTGAACTGAAGAAGAGATTTGATGATGAATATGAGATCTCTTCCGACTCAATCTACATGAATGAATTGCTAGTTGATTTAATCGAAACCAGTCGAAAGGATTTCGGTTATACAGTCTATGTGGATCAGTATATGGCTCCCAATGCTTTTGCCATGCCAGGAGGGGTCATCGTATTTTCTGCGGAATTGCTGGAATTGCTGGAAACTGAAGCACAGGTCGCCTCGATCCTCAGCCATGAAATAGCCCATATTGAACTGGATCACTGTCTCAATGCTTTTAAGTTTGAAATGGCTAAGGACAAATATGATCTTGAGGCTCTGGATCTATTCTCCACTCTCTATAATGTTC
>JAEINM010000231.1 GCA_016342385.1 Spirochaetaceae bacterium
GAAAATACTGAATTATACAAATCTAGTAAGAGGAGAATTTTATGAAAAAAGTAATTATTGTTACTTTAGCTGTATCAATTCTGATTAGCGGATTATTCGCTAATGGTCAGACCGATGACGGAAGGAAGAGTATTGGTATAGCAATGCCGGAAACTCATGTAGCAAGATGGGTAACCGATGGTGAGGCTCTTAAAGCAAACGCCGAAGCGATGGGTTATAAAGCAGAGGTTGCATTTGGTGATGCCGATCAGACAAAACAAAACAAACAGATTTCTGACTTTATAACAAAGGGTGTAGACCTTATCGTTGTAGCCAGTATAAACACTGGAGTAAATACTGCTCTGGCGGAAGCGGCTGCTGAAGGGATTGAAATAATTTCTTATGACCGTCTTCTTATGGATTCTGCAGATTTTAACTACTATATAACTTTTAATTTAAAAAAAGTTGGAGAACTACAGGGAAAATCTATCGTAGACGCTCTTGATCTCGACAATTCTTCAGAAGTAAAATACATCTCTCTTTTCGCAGGATCACCTACCGATAATAACGCATACTTTTTCTATGATGGTGCAATGGAAGTTCTTAATCCTTATATCACCTCCGGTAAACTTGAAGTTGTCGGACCTTATCCTGTTACATCGGCCGATAAAGATAACTTTAACAGAATCGCAACCGAGGGATGGAGAGCGGAGCTTGCAAAAGAGAGAATGGAAAATCTACTCAGTGGTGATGCAGAAGAGTTTGTTCTCGACGCTGTACTCGCACCAAACGATCCCGTTGGCAGAGCTATAATCGAGGCCTGTTCTAATGATTCAAAATATGACACAACTGCAAAACTTCCAATTGTTACAGGTCAGGATGGCGAGCTGGCAACAGTTCAGTATATTAGAGATGAAAAACAGCATATGACAGTATTCAAAGACTCCAGACTTCTTGCTAAAGCTACTATTCAATTAGCCGATTCAATCCTCAGGAATACGGCTATAGATGTACCTGGAACAGTAAAAACTGAGTTCGATACAAATTTGAAAATGGTTGAAACATATCTACTGACTCCAATTCTCGTGACTAAAGAGAATTACGAAGAAGTCATAATTGAAAGCGGTTACTATACAGCCGACCAAATCAAATAGTTCTTAGATAGGATGGGCTGATGCAAAAGGTTTAACAAAAATAATACAACCTATTGCATCAGTTACTTTATAAAACTTCGAAACAGGAATGATATAAGATGAATGAATATATTCTGGAAGTACAAAACCTCACTAAAGTTTTTCCTGGAGTCAGAGCCCTAGACAATGTGAGTTTTAAGGTAAAAAAAGGAGAAATTCACTGCCTCTGCGGAGAAAATGGTGCAGGAAAATCTACCCTAATGAAAGTAGTCAGCGGTGTTCATCCCCATGATAGTTTTAACGGGAAAGTCTCCTTTAACGGTAAAGAGACTAACTACAAAACAGTTAAAGATAGCGAAAATGATAATATGGCAATAATTCATCAGGAATTGGCCCTGAGTCCTTATCTTACCATCTTTGAAAATATCTTTCTCGGTCATATAAAAACAAAACATGGAATTATAAACTGGAACAAACTGATTATAGATTCAAGGCAATATCTTAAAAAAGTGGGCCTTAATGAAAATCCTGAAACGATTGTCAGTAAAATGGGTGTTGGAAAACAACAGCTTGTAGAGATCGCTCGAGCACTTTCAAAGAATGTTGAACTACTGATACTTGATGAACCCACTTCATCTTTAAACGATAATGAGAGTGAAAAACTTCTACTATTAATTAACGAACTGAAAAATGAAGGTATAACCTGCATTATGATCTCTCACAAACTGAACGAAGTTATGGAAATTGCCGATTCAATAACTATTCTCCGAGATGGACAAACCATAAACTCTTATGATGTAAAAAAGGATAATGTTTCTGAAGAGTTAATTATCAAGCAAATGGTTGGCCGCGATATGACCCACCGATTTCCCGACCAGACACATGATGTGGGAACAATTAACGTTCTCGAAGTTAAAGACTGGTCGGTTTTTCATCCTGAATACCCCGATTTGGAAGTTGTAAGAAATGCCTCTTTTCATTTAAAGCAAGGAGAAATTCTAGCTTTCTGCGGACCAATGGGAGCGGGAAGAACTGAGCTGATGATGAGTCTCTTCGGAAAAGCATATGGCTCCAGGAGTACAGGTCAGGTTTTTGTCCATGGCCGGGAAGAGCATTTTCATACTCCAAAAGATGCAATAGCCAAAGGCATGGGATATGTATCTGAAGACCGAAAAGATCTGGGACTGATATTAATTCAAAGCGTTAAAAACAATATAAGCAATTCCAGTTTGAAAAAACTTTCCTATATGGGAATTATCAATAAGGGTAAAGAAACTCTTGAGGCTGAAAATTATAAAAAGTCTCTCAATATAAAAACTCCTACTGTAAATCAGATTGTTAACAACCTCAGTGGTGGTAATCAGCAGAAAGTTGTTTTAAGCCGTTGTCTGCTCGCCGATCCGGATATTTTTATTGTTGATGAACCAACACGAGGAATTGATGTGGGTGCCAAGTATGAAATTTACAGCATTCTCAAAGATCTCGTAAAAGAGGGCAAAAGTGTAATTATCGTGACATCGGAAATGCCTGAAGCCATAGGTATGGCTGACAGAATCTATGTAATGAATGAAGGCTTGATAAAAGGTGAACTTTCCAGGGCTGAAGCTTCTCAGGAAAAAATAATGACCATGGCCTTAAAAAAAATTGAGGAGAATTAAATGAAAGGAAAGAACAACACAGCCAATATTCAGCCGATGAGCTTTCTTGAAGTAGCCAAAACCAATATGAGAAACTATTCCATGTTTATAATGCTGACTGTGATAATGATAGGATTCGCTATACTGACAACGGGAATTAACCTCAGTCCGAGAAACTTCACTAACATTTTTATACAGAACAGCTATATTCTGGTTCTGGCCGTAGGGATGGTCTTGGTCATTATAATTGGAAATATCGATCTTTCTGTAGGGTCTATTGCCGCTTTTACTGGTGCCATTGCTGCTATTTTATACAATACCGGAATTGGACTATTTCTAACTGTTTTTCTGACAATCGGAGCCGGGCTAATAATAGGAATGTGGCAGGGGTACTGGATTGCCTATGTGAAAATTCCCGCATTCATCGTAACTCTGGCAGGAATGCTTCTCTTTAGAGGACTGACATATATCATAACAAATGTTACACCGATTACACCAAAAACTGATTCATTCAAACAGTTATCGATTGGTACAGTGTCTCCTCAATTTCTGAGAATAACAGCATTGATGGAAAAGCGGGGGAAGATGGTTCCTCAAGATATACATCTACTGCCTATAATTGTAGGACTTATCGTAATAATTTTTTTACTTTTTATTGCATTGAGAGAAAGAAATAAAAAAATTAGAAATAATTTTCATGTTCTTCCTGTACAGTATTTTATTGGAAAGCAGGTATTTCTAATAGCCTTAATTTTGGTAATGAGTGTTCAATTTGCACAGTACAGAGGAATTCCGATTGTATTCATCATACTGGCTATTACTGTGGCAATTTTTACATTCATGACTAAAAATACAATTTTCGGTAGATATATTTATGCTGTTGGTGGTAATAGTAAATCGGCAAAACTCTCAGGGATAAACTCAGAAAATATTACATTTTTTGTACATGTCATTATGGGTGGGTTATGTGGTCTTTCTGGAATTCTATTTACTGCATATATGAACTCTGCACTTCCCGATGCAGGCGATCTATTCGAACTTGAAGCCATCGCGGCAAGCTTTATCGGTGGTGCTTCAGCTTCCGGTGGTATCGGTACTATAATTGGAGCCATTATGGGTGGTTTGATTATGGGAATCATAAATAATGGTATGTCCCTCATGAATATCGGTGCCAACTGGCAATATGTTGTTAAGGCACTGGTACTTCTTCTGGCTGTCTGGTATGACATATATACAAGAAAGAAATCAGGAATGGTTTAATATTCAATAGGGTAAGGTCTAAAAAACACTGAACCCTACTGAATTTTAAGAAGACTATGAATCCCGCCGTTCCAGCTCAACCATCAGATCGTGAAAATCGACTCCCATCTCTTCGAGCATGACAATCAGGTGATAGATCAGATCGGCGGACTCATAGATAACATCTTCTTTCGAAACTGCCAGTATAAGCTCTATAGCTTCTTCACCAACCTTCTTCTTTATTTTTTCAAGACCTTTCTCAAAGAGATGTGTCGTATATGAGCCGGCGGGCATCTGCTCTTTCCGCGTTCTTATTGTTTCCGCCAGTTTATAGAGTATATTGGAATCACCCTCTTTCAGAGCATTGATCTGCGTATTTTCGTGAGATTCCGGATCTTCTCCCGATTCATTAAGAGAAAAACCCTTTACTTGACTCCCTGCAGAAAGCTCTGCGGAGTAAAAACCCCCATTATCTTTTAATGAGATATATGCCGGATCTCCCGCCCAGGGGAGAACTCGACCGGTTTCTGGATGGACAACCCACAGGACTTTAGATTCTATGCTCTTGGAAAAGGACTTTTTATTCATCAGTCCGGCACTTGTTTCTGTACCTCCGATTTTTATTATGATTGGTAATAACGTTCCATCAGCCATATAATCCCCTCTACTTAATTTTCCATTTTAACTCTCTGCCGGAATACAGAGTTTTGACTCCTGAAAACTCATCGGGAATAATCCAGCTTGTTTTCTCAAGAGTGATAGTATCATCATTTACCGGAAGACCGTAGAATTCGGCGCCGAAACGGGAAACAAAATTTTCCAGTAGATCCAGTTTTTTATGCTCTTCAAAAAACTCCACCAGCAGAGGCAAAGCTACTGGAGAGGTATAACATCCGGCACATCCGCTGGAATTCTCCTTTTTCTGAATTAAATGGGGGGCACTATCGGATCCGAAGAAAAACCGGCTGTTACCCTCAAGAACCACCCGCTGTATGGAATCCCGATCAACGGGACTCTTGAGCACAGGTTTACAGAAAGAATGGGGATCCAGAGTTCCTCCAATCATATTATCAAGAGTCATTAGAAGATGCTGAACCGTTATTGTTCCAGCCAGGTTTGCCGATCCGTTTTCCACGGCTTCAACTCCCTCTTTGCTGGAGATGTGCTCAAAAACGATTTTCAGATCTGGAAATTCCTGAGAAATTTCTTCGATCTGAGGAATAAAGGCCTTTTCCCTATCAAGAGAAAAAACAGATGGATCCTCTCCATGAATACTAAGAATAAGACCACTATCAGACATAACTTTCAGAAGATCTTTAATTTCAATCCACCTTTTAATTCCATCTGCTGAATTCGTTGTCGAACCGGCTGGGTAGAATTTCCCCGCAAGGGCTCCTGCTTCTTTCATGGCTAAAACATCTTCTTTTTTAAGAGATTTTAACAGTTTAAAAGTCATCAGAGGAGTAAAACTCTTATCTTTTGCTGCAATTTCATCCCTGTATTGCCTTAGAGTCTCCACAGAAGCAATAGGCGGGATAGTATTGGGCATAATCAGTGCCCTGGCAAAAGACTCAGAGCAATGGGGAACTGTCAGATTTAACAACTCATCCTGTCTTAAATGTATATGAAAGTCGTCGGGCTTAATTATCTTGATTTTCTTCATTTTTGTAACTCCAGATTTTTTTACCATTTCTATCGATATAGTGAACAGCCCCACCTTTAATAACCAGGGCAAGATCAAAGTGGAAACTATCGGCATAGTCAAATTGAGGGGCAATCACAAACTCCCCTTTTTTATTGATAAACCCCAGAGAATCATCAATTTTGACCTGTGTCAGATTATGTGAAAAATCCCCTGCGAAGGAATACTCTGCCGGAATGACTAATTCACCTTTATTATTGATGAAACCGCCTTTTCCATCTATAACGACCAAAGCCAGCCCCTCGGAAAAATCTTTGGAAAATGAAAACTGAGGATCTATAACATACACATTTTCTTTATTTATATAGCCGCCCTTATCATCAATAACAGCAAGAGCCAGCCCTTCTGAAAACTCACCTGCATAATCATATACTGGAGGAATAACCTCAACTCCTTTAGTATTAATAAAACCTGTTTTCCCCGCTCTGCTGATCCTGGCCATTCCCTCATGAAATTCTCCGGCAGAAGACCATTTTCCTGAAAAAAGCTCCTCATTCTTCCTATTTATATAAAAATGCTTTTCACCGGAAATAACAGATGCCGCTTTTTCGCTGAAATCTCCTGCCCTGTCATATATGAATGGAATAACAACTTTGCCTCTCCTGTTTATATAACCACATTTTCCATCCTGAACAACCATGGCAAGTCCTTCACTGAAAGAGGATCCTTTTTCATAGACAGCAGGAATTATCATTTCACCATGGTCATTAATGAATCCCCCTTTTCCATTCTGAACAACCAGAGCAAGACCTTCGCTGAAATCTGCGGCAGCCTCATAAAGAGGAACAATAACCTCTTCTCCTTTCTTATTAATAAATCCTGTTTTATTATTGATGGTTATTTTATACAAACCGCTATTTTCCGAATCACAGCTGAAGAAAAAGAATAGAATCGGCAGAAGCAGTAATTTTATAAATTTCCAGATCATTTTATTTTCCTAATTTAATGTTTATTTTTTTCTATTTTTTATGATTATATCGTTTATGATGGTTTACATTAATATACGGAGTAAAAAAATATGACAAAAGAGGAAAATATAAAAT
>JAEINM010000232.1 GCA_016342385.1 Spirochaetaceae bacterium
ATACACGACCATTATTATGATCAGTATGATTCCCCCCGAGCTCTGTTCTCCCGGGAGTGCTTACAATTCTAATATCTCTTTGATTGAATGTTTTACTAAAATTATCCAAAAGAGATAAATATCGCTTTTTTTGAGACCCATAGACTTCAGATCCATAGAGATCGGCAAAGGACTCTTCATAATGATTGTCTTTAATCAATTGGATAACTTTTTCTAAGTTCATTTGCCACTCCTGCCTCGTTCAATAAAGAACTGCGTAAACATCTATGGATAAAAGTCAAAGATTCAGCCATTCCAAAGCAAGTCGATTCGGGGCCAAGCCCTGCTAGTTGGATTTTAGTTCTTAAGCTTTGAAGTAAATGTCAATATGGGAGTCTCACCCTCATAAAGATATAATGTATTATCTGAAATTTTAAAAGTTTCAATCCTGTCCAAAGCTTTTAAAAACCGGTATTCCTGATTAGTCGGATCAGAGCATGACATCATAGTTGTTGCTATGCGGCCAAATCCAATGGAATCTCCTTCTATAGAATAACTTGCGAAGAAGTTATTACAGGTGGCATTTCCTCCGATTTTCGATGATTCAAGATCAAATTCAATATACGGTTCTTTCTCATTCAGAATAACAAGATCTGAATCACCTTCAATATCTATGAGAAACCACTTACGGTTATCAATATTATTTTTGTCACTTACACAACTGCAGATGATAAATAGAATAACCAAAGTGATTGAAATTTTATTTTTCAATTACGACCCCTTCAGCGACTGATTTTATTCAAAATAAATAACTATTTCAATGGGTGAAATAAATATTTATTTTGAACTTGACTAAAAAATGGAAACCCGTATAATACATCTTGAATGGGCGGCTAGCTCAGTTGGTTAGAGTACTTGCTCGACATGCAAGGTGTCGGCGGTTCGAGTCCGCCGTCGCCCATATAAAGAATCTGATTTTTCAGATTCTTTTTTTATCTAAAAAGTATGAAAGAATAAAAAAAAGAGGCATAAAATTGCCTCTTTTTTTTAACCGAGTACACTAACAACTCTTTCCAGTACTTTCTTTCTATCTAATGGTTTGACAATATAGTTTTTGGCTCCGGCTAATAAAGCCTTTTTTACAAGATCCTGTTTACCCAAAGCACTGACCATTACAACTTTTGCATCATTATCAAATTCAACAATATGTTCAAGGGCGGTTACACCATCCATTTTAGGCATTGTAATATCCATAGTGACAAGGTCTATATTGGGATAGAGTTCTTTATATTTTTCTACACCTTCAACTCCATCTGCCGCAGTACCTATGACTTCAAAGCCCTCGGAACTGAGAATCTGACTAATCTGTTTTGTTACAAACATAGAATCGTCAACAATCAAAACACGATAGGCTCCTCCACCATGTTTTACACCGTCTGGAGAACGTTCATTGATTGATGGAAAATCACTTGTAGTTTTCATATACCCCCCTATGCCCTTTCTCTGATTGCGACATTTATTTCAACCTTACCCTGAGGTAACTCGAAAGGGACAATTAAAGCTTCAACATTCATATCTGTCACTCTCATATTCTGCCCGGTGATGATTGCCTGAGGGGTCAAGTCAAACCTAAACCCAAGATCATGCAGTTTCGTTACAGCTTGAGCTGTAATCATATTTGCCAGTTCAGTAATTGTAGCTTTAGCCAGATCATCAATTTCAGTTAAAACTTCTCCATTCATCGCTGAAGCTATATCTATGGCCGTTTTTTCATCCATATCAAAAAGGACACGACCTTCAACATCCCCAGCCAGTCCGACAATAGCGGCAACACCCATAACAGGCTGACTACTTTTTTTAAGATAAAGATCTCCTCTTTTTACCTCAGCATTTAAAACTTCTTTCATAATGCTGTATGCTGATTCAACAAAAGGATTAATATATTCAACTCTCATTCAATGACTCCTGTATATTTTTAAACTACAATTGCTACCTTTTTCTGTAAGCACTTATTCCATTTTCTGAAATATCTTCCCAACCATTTAGATCGGGGAGAATCTCATTCTTACCCAATATAAGGATTCCATCATCCTTCAAATTTTCTAATATAACCTGAAGAACCTTTTCCTGTAAATCCTCTTTTAAGAACGATAAAACATCCCTTATTATAACCATATCCAATCTTGAGAAAACTTCAAGGTTTTCCAGATCTCTAAATTCAAACATTATCAGATCTTTTATCGATGAAAGAAACTGAAGGCCGCTATTGCTCTCAACCATAAACTCATCATAAAAATCAGGAACAGAGTTTTTATTAAACAAGAGTCCCGGCGCGGAAGCCACACTGATTAAATCTTTATCCGATCCATGAACTTTCAAATTCAACTCGGGTCTGAATTTTTTCATCATTGAGATAATAGAATAGGTTTCATATCCTTTCCCGCAACCTGGATTCCAGATATTGAAGTTCCCACTTGATACTTTGGGAATGAACTGAGCTATCTGGTTTATATAATCTTCACTCCACAACATATTGGTATAGGGAGAATAAAAAGAGGAGAGATAATTCTCTGCATCATCTATACCGGTTAACTGAATTGACTGATCTTTGTTATAGCGCTCTTCAAACCACTGACTGTAACGGGATTTTATCCAGTTATCATTTATGGCTGAAGAATAAAACTGTTTAAAAGTAACTAATGTCTCTTTAATAAAACCCAGTTCCCGATCGGAACGGTCCTTTGGATCTGGAATAGCAGCTGAGACCGCTTGCGGAACACTCTCAATAGAAGGAGCATCATCCTGTAATGATTCAGATTTTAAAGTTTCCTTAGGAACTACTTCTTCGGATTTAGTACCAAATATGGCATCGACATCAAGAATGACATAAAGTCTGCTGTTGCTCTCTGCAATTCCGCTTATATATTTTATATTGATATCGCCAAAGAGAGGATGGGGAGGCTGTACACTCTCACTTGAAATACCAACAACCTTATCAATTTCATCAACAATAATTCCAATAACATGATCTTCAAGGCGTACAATGATCATACTCTCCAGATCATTCTCACCGGACTGTTTTGCCGGCTGATTAAAAAAAATCCTCAGATCAATAACTGAAATAATATCTCCACGCAGATTATAGACACCGCGGACATAGGGTGCAGAATTCGGAACAAAGGTGAATTTCCCGGCTTTGGATATCTCTTTAACTTTCATTATATCCACACCATAATCTTTTCCCGCGAGAGAAAAAGTCACCATTTTGAAATCAATTGAGGATTCTTTTTTAATTTCCTGCTGCTCTAAAACATTGTCAGTAATCACATTTTCCATTAATGTTCTCCAATATCCTCATTACGATTGCATGACTGTTGATCTTACCAGT
Organism: Spirochaetaceae bacterium; assembly: GCA_016342385.1. Lineage (GTDB taxonomy): Bacteria > Spirochaetota > Spirochaetia > DSM-2461 > DSM-2461 > Spirochaeta_F. The sequence continues at coordinate 3,368 of JAEINM010000232.1, forward strand.
CTTTCAGCTTGTTCTTTCTTTACACCGAGATCCAGTAACTGGGCCACATCAATAATCAGAGATACTGTTCCATCTCCCAATATTGTAGCTCCGGCAATTCCCGGTGAATTCGTATATTTATCCAACAATGGTTTTATAACAACATCTTCTTCACCGATAAGTGAATCAACCATAAGCCCCATTTTCTTCTCTCCACTACCCACTATAACAATGAATTTATACTCTGAGTCAGAGGTAGTTGGAATCCGAAAAATATTTCCTAATCTCATGAGAGAAATAACCTCATCACGGACATTAAAGACTTCATAACCATCTATCATATTGATACTGGACTGTTTCACCCTGTGAGACTCGGCTACAGAAGTAATTGGGATAGCATAGACTTCAGGTCCGACACGAACGAGCAGTCCCTGTATTATTGCTAGAGTTAAAGGCAGTCTGATTGTAAAAGTCGTCCCCATACCTTTTTCAGACCACACTGTTACTGTTCCATTGAGTTTTTCGATCTGTTTTTTAACGACATCTAGACCGACACCTCTTCCGGAAATATCTGTAATTGTTTTTGCAGTCGAAAATCCCGGTTCAAAAATAAGATTATAGGCTTCAAGGTCTGAAAGATTTTTAGTCGGATGAATAACACCTCTTTTGATGGCTTTTTCTCTAACAATATCAACATCGATACCGGCACCATCATCTGTAATTTCTATTACAATGAGATTCCCCTCATTTCGGGCTGAAAGTAAAATTGTTCCCTCTTCTGGTTTACCGGCGCTCTCTCTTATATCGGGATTTTCAATACCATGGTCAAGAGAGTTCCGAACACAATGCATTAATGGATCCAGTAATTCTTCAATGACAGACTTATCGAGTTCTGTATCTTCTCCGACAATGTTCAGATTGATATTTTTACCCAGTTTTTTTGACATATCCCTCACAAGCCTGGGAAACCGGGAAAAGATCTGATTGATCTGAACCATACGGATTCTCAATATCCCCTCATGGAGATCACCTGTATTTCTGGCCAGATTGGCAGCAGTTCCTTTAAATTGATTAACAGCCGTTTTAATAGAATCTTCAAAATCATCGAAGAGTGTAGTCAAATCCCCAAAACGGTTATTGATATCCTTCTTTATAGCTTTGATATTATCGGTTTCTCTATAATCTTCTAGATATTGAGGTATAGAATCAAATAGGGATTTTACTTTCTCTTTATAATCTGATTCAACGGCCTGAAGGACTGTAAGGCAATCGGAAAACTGAATATTTATCTGATTAAATGTAGCTTTATTTATGACCGCTTCACTGACGAGATTTAAAAGATTATCAATTCTCTTACTGTCAACTCTGAGTATAGAACCGACGACTTTGTCTCTTCCTTTTGATTTAGGTTTGGATATTTTCAGTGCTTCAGCCATTTGAGGCATAGGCTTGGCTGCCGGAACGTCTTCAGCTGGAGCCTGTACTTCCCTAACTTTTGCCTGGGGAGCCGGCGAAGGATCAGGAGCAGCCTTTGGTGCAGCTTTTTTGACTGGTTTTACCGCCGGAGTTGCCGTACTGGCAGGATTCGATACCTGTGTAACGGTTATATCAGTCGTAACATCAATTATTCTGGATTTTGCGATGATCTCCTCTTTATCGAGATCGGTTGTAAGATAATAATCCACCACAGGATGATACTGATCCTCATATAGAGCCTCAAAGTCAGGTGATGTTTTTAAAATAACTCCAGCAGATTTTAAAGCGGCATAGACCTGAATCCCACCGACAGAATTCATTGGGTTAGACTCATCAAAGGAAACTGAAACTTTTACGACTGGATGACCAGTACCGGCCGCTTCAAATAATTCCAATATTTCATATTCGGAAAGTTGAATTTCATCCCGGCTTACAGGAAGAGATGATTTAGCCGGCTGAGTGGTAACTATCTCCTCTTCTGGCGAAGGTGTTTTTGCCGGGGAAGCAGATTTCTGCTTGAGAGAAGATTTCAGATGATTTTTTACACTAGAAATATCAGCTTCATAAATTCCGCCTTCCGACCGGGCTTCAAGCATGGCTTTTATAATATCTATAGATGATAATAGACCATCGGCAACGTCACTGGTAATGGTGACATTGCCGCTTCTGATTTCATCGAGAAGGTCTTCAACAATGTGGGTGAACTCGGCAAGTTCAACCATCTGTACCGTTGCGGCTCCTCCCTTCAATGTGTGAGCGGCTCGAAAGATTTCATCTATGGCATCACTATCTCCGGGATCATTCTCTATCGCGAGAATATTCTGTTCCAGCATTTCGACTTGAAGGTTGGCTTCAATAAAAAAATCTTTTAGTAGTTCTTCGTTATTAGGATCAAGATAATCACTCATATAGAACTAAATTTCATATAAAATATCCATATTGTCAAGTTTCAAAATATAAAATATGTATTATATGGAACTATATTTATATAGACATTATTATTTTATAAAGAAATGACTTTAAATGGAGAAATAATGACAGCGAATAAAATCATCTTTTTTACTCTGATTCTCAGTTTTAATATAGGCTTACTGCAGGCGTTGGATCTCAGTTCCACTTTTAATATGGGAAATCTTGGCTTCTCAAGTACAAATACGAGTTCCACTCCTCATGTAATCTGGGGTTTTTCGGTTACAGGAAAAGAGGATATCAGTGATTCAATCGCCTTTTCGGGAAGTGTAATAAATGATGAGATCAGTGGAAACAGACTGGATAGCCGGTTAATATTTAAAAGTACATATGTGATAGTGGGAATCGGTCCGTCAATTGCTTCTTTTAACAACGGCCAGCTCCAGCCCAAACCGGCTATAAACGGTATAGCCACTGTTCAGAAAGAGGGTGTTTTCTTTCTTACCTCTGAAATATACAGTACTTTTGGCAATCTATCCGATCCTGCAAATGATTATTCTCAACTGGAAACTTCTATTGCTCTGGGTTTTAATGTGCCCAATGCCATTTGTACTTTCTCTTTCAGAAATAAACAATACACTCAGTTTCATAGCGATTCATCTGCATTCGTCACAAAAACAACAGATTTACAAAACCGATATCAAATGGAAGCAGATATTCATAAGAAAAATATCCCCTTCCATCTGCTGATCACTCTGGGATATAAGAGTATCCAAAGATTGTTTCCCTCAAATGATCCTGAAGAGAGAAGCACTGCGGGCATAGGATCTGCTTTCATCGGTGTGGGCACTATAGTGAAAATAAGTAAAGCTTTTGTTCTACAAGCCGGTATAGACAGTGGTTTATACAATTTCTCTCTCAGTGAAGAACTGACACCTGAGGATCTTCCTCTGTATCTCTTTAATACTTTCCTGACTGCAACCTACACCTTCTGATGT
>JAEINM010000233.1 GCA_016342385.1 Spirochaetaceae bacterium
ATCTGTCCCGGTTTCAATATCCAGTGAAAGCCATTTAAGCCGGGGAGGCCTGTAATCACAGCGACTGATGACGGGATTGATAAAAACATTCAGCGATCCCTGTTTATAAGACTCCCCTTTAATATGGACACTACCATTAATATGGCGCTCCATAAGAAAACGGTCTTCCGCCCTTATATCCGATTCAAAAAGTGTAATATGTTTATCCTGGAGCTCTCTTTTCCCCTTAAAAAAAGAATCGAGAGAAGTGAAATAAAGACCATCGACGGGATTATCCTTAAAATCATTGAGATCGAGCTCCCGGCGTTCATATTTTGATGTCAGACCTGGAGAAACACTCCTGTTTATAAAAAAAAGAGGCTTGTGAGAATTATAGACGATTTTAAAGGGCCCAAGACGTCCTGAACCATAGAAATGAAGTTCACATTTCCCTTTTATATCAAGGCTTTCCATAGTCAGGAGAAAACCGGTTTCCTCATTCATATCAATTATTCTACAGTTTCAGTGACAAAGCGGTTAATTTCAAGATCCAGATCATCACTGACAAGTCCTACTTTATCAGAGATCTCCCTTAAACCGAAAACAGCACTGGTCACTTCGTTAAATCCCACAGTAATTTCGGAAACGGCATTCACTACATTACTTGAAATATCGCTAATATTGGACATTTTGCTGTCCACAGCTGATGAGTTGTGATTTATTGTCTGTGATTTTTCCTGGATAAGAGATGATAGAGAGCTCAATGATGTCATGGCTTCAAGGATCTGACGTCCTCCCATGTCCAGTTCACTGGTACTTGATGATATGGTCAACAGAGCATTGCGGAAGTTCTGAATGTTATTGTTAATCATATAAAAAGAGCTGTTGGATTTCTGCCCTGAAGAAACCGCTGTTTCAATTTTTCCAATAATTTCTTTCAGGGTATTAGTGATCTCTTTAGAGTTTATTCCCGAAGCTTCAGCCAGTTTCCTGATCTCATCGGCTACAACCGCAAAACCCTTCCCGTTATCTCCCGCATGAGCCGCCTCTATTGCTGCATTCATGGCCAGAAGGTTAGTCTGTGAAGATATTTTCTGAATAATATCCACCATTCCATATATCTCATTGACCGAGTTATTAATATTTTCCACAATCTGTGCCGTCTCCTGAATGTTCTTTCCCCCTTCCTCACTGGTTTTTACCAGATCCTCCACGGCGGTTTTGTTGCGCTCTGCCAATTGGGAAACACTGTTTATTGAAGCTATCATCTCTGTCACAGAAGCTGTTGACTCTTCGACCATGGATATCTGATCGTAGATATGACTGTCGAGATCATTGACAAGAGTGCTGATTTCCACCATATCTCCTGTTGATCCGGCAATATTACTATCGAGATCTTTCATTTGATTTTCAATTGACCTGAGGGTTGCGGAGATCTGTTCTGCCGATGCCGAAGTCTCTGAGGTCGTCGTCATAAGTTCTCCCTTGACCTCGGTACTGCGGATTGAAAGATCTTTCATCTTCTTAATTGTATTTCTCAGGCTCTTCTGAAATTCATTCATGAAATGGCTTAGGACTCCGATTTCATCTTTTTTCTTTTCATCAAAGATTCTCGTCAGGTCTCCTTTTGCCATAACAGTAATATTGCCTTCTATGCGCCCTATAGACTTGACAATAGAATTGGAGATTCTAATCGCAATAAGAATAGAGATGATAAGAGAAATCAATATGATAATTCCCGAGACCATATAACTGCTTCCTGTAAGAGAATCTATCGCTGCTGTTATGATCGCATACTGTTTATTCAGGACATCCACAGAAGATTGAAGGACATTGATCATATTGCGGATATCATTCTTTGCCTGCTGGGCATAAAAAACAAAGGCTGGATGAAATTGACTTTGTTTTGCTGTATCTGTATCAATGTCATCAAATGAAAAGTCATTGTTGTCAGACAGGATTTTGTCAGCGTTTTCAATAAGTTTTTCCATACTGTCGCGAAAACGCTTCAAAGTGGCAGCCTGAAGTTCATCGAGTTTATCGATGGAGAGAAGAGCGTCCTGTATTTCTATATTCAATTTTCTTAATGATTTAATTTGAGAAAGACCAGATAATGCTTCCTGTTTTGTTTCATAAGAGCGATTGTAGTTAATCATTTGGGTTTTAATCTGGACTTCAGGGAAGAAAAAACCTGACATCTGAATTAATTCCCGATTTAGAGCTTTATCAAGTACTTCCAGATATTCTTTCTCTTTGCCCAGTCGATTGATATTTATCTGAATAATCATAAAAAAGGCAACAGAAAAAAAGACGGCAATAATCAGTGATGAAATCAAAAATAGAAGTTTTGATTTTATTTTCATGATTGTCCTTTAAGTTTTATATGTTTCATCTTTAATCTATCATTAATATTAGTGTAAAAAATGCTGAAAAGCTACTCCAATCATTGTCATTGAATCTGAAAAACCTGTTTCTGAAATGCAAACAATGATAATATACCAGTATGAGATATAAATGCCTGATTATTGATCACGATGATACAACAGTAGACAGCACACCGGCCATCCACTATCTTGCCCATCAGGAACAGATGAGACGGCTGGGAAGAGAGAGCGAAACCTCCACACTGGAAGAGTGGTTCAAAGTAAATTTTGATCCGGGATTTTCCGTCTACATAGACTCCATACTCAAACTGACAGATGAAGAAAAAAAAATCTGTTATGAAATCTGGCGGGAATTCACCACAGTGATGACTCCTCCCTATTTTGAAGGCATGCTGCCGCTCCTGAAGGAATTCAGAGACCGGGGAGGTATTATTGTCGTTGTTTCTCATTCTGAACCGGATATCATCCTCTCTCATTATAAAAAACAATCCGAGATTCCCGGTTTTCTCCCCCATAGAATCATCGGCTGGACAGGAGATCCGGTAAAACAGAAACCCAACCCCTGGCCTGTGGAAGAAGTGATTAGAGAATATAAGCTGAAAAAATCCGAGATTCTTGTGGTAGACGATCTGAGACCGGGAATAACAATGGCCAACCGGGCGGGAGTGGACTCTGCCGGGGTGGGATGGAGCCATAATCTGCCCGTCATAAAAGAAGGCATAATAGATCAGTGTACATATTTCCTCGATACAGTTCAGGAATTATCCGACCTGATTTTCACCTAATCCCTCAGGAGGGACTGGTCAGCCTTGTCCTCAGTACGCTCATCAGATCTGAAGGGGGGCTCCCTATCGCTTCCAGAGGGTATTGCTGTCCCAAAGAGATCCATTTATCTTTTCCCCCATCGTGATAGGGAAGCAGTTCAACTCTTTCGGGAGATTTTTTCCCCATTATCAGCTCTTTAAGCATGTCTATCTGTTGAAAAGAGTCCGTATATCCCGGAACAATAACCTGCCTGATCCAGTAGGGAGTTCGGGACTTTTTCAGATATTCCAATGTTCTGAAGGAAGCACTTCCATCTGATCCGCATAAAGTTCTGTACATATGCGGATCAGAATGTTTTATATCGAGAATCACAAGATCAGTCTGATCAATGAGCCTTTCCGTATTTCCGTTGTATAGGGAACCCGATGTATCTATGGCACAATGAACTCCCATATCCTTTAGCCCGGTAACGACTTCTAATAGAAAATCACTTTGGAGCAGAGGTTCTCCCCCGGAAAAAGTGACGCCCCCCGTATGACCATAATAGGCCCGGTATGATTTAACGGCAGAGAGAATCTCCCCGGTGCTGATCACCTCTCCACCACGACAGTCCCAGCTGTCCCTGTTGTGGCAGTAGAGACACTTCATATTACAGCCCTGCATAAAAAAAACAGTTCTTATGCCGGGACCATCGAGACTGCCCAGGCTCTCTATACTGTGTATGCGACCTGTTTTCATCAGAACCTCCCGAAATAGGTCCGGCTTATGACTTCGCTCTGCTGCTGTCTGTTCAGTTTATGGAAATTCACGGCATAACCGGAAACGCGGATAGTCAGATTGGGATATTTATGAGGATTATCACGGGCATCTTCCAGAGTTTTCCTGTGGAAAACATTGACATTGAGATGATGTCCCTTCTTTTTAAAAAAACCATCGAGAATATTCACAAGATTGTCTCTTCCGGTCTGTCCATCGCGGCCGAGAGTGTCGGGAGTAATGGAAAACGTACAGGAGATCCCGTCACGACAGCATTCATAGGGGATTTTTGAAACGGAATTCAGTGAGGCCAGTGCACCCTTTGAATCTCTGTTGTGCATGGGATTGGCTCCGGGGGCAAATGGCTCTCCCCTCTTCCTGCCATCAGGTGTGGAACCGGTTTTTTTTCCGTAAACCACATTGGATGTGATAGTCAGAATCGACAGACTGTGTTCGGCATTTCTATAGGTTTCCGTTTCCCTCAGCAGTGAAATGAATTCCTCTGTCAGCTCAGAGGCAATAGAATCAACCCGGTCGTCATCATTTCCGTATTGCGGGAAATCACCTTTTATCTCAAAATCTGTGATCAGTCCTGTTTCATCGGAGACAGGTGTAACCTCTGCATATTTAATAGCCGAAAGTGAATCGGCGGCAACAGACAGTCCGGCTATACCGAATGCCATGTACCGCTTTATTTCCGTATGATGGAGGGCCATCTGGATTTTTTCATAGGCGTATTTATCATGCATATAATGGATGATATTCATAGCATTGACATATTTGCCACAGAGCCATTTCAGATAGATTGAAAATTGAGATCTCACTTGTTCATAAGTGAGAGCGCCTCTGTTCAGGGGCTCCGATTGAGGGCCGGTGTATTCACCGGTTATTTCATCTCGACCGCCGTTCAACGCCAGAAGCAGTGTCTTCGCCATATTACACCTGGCACCGAAAAACTGCATCTCCTCTCCAATTCTCATTGCGGAAACACAACAGGCTATTCCGTAATCATCTCCATAAAGAGGTCGCATAAGGTCATCATTTTCATACTGTATGGAATCGGTATCAATTGAAATGCGGGCACAGAATTTCTTAAAATGAGAGGGAAGCTTTTCAGACCACAATATAGTGAGATTCGGCTCGGCTGAACTGCCCAGATTATAAAGCGTCTGGAGCATACGGTAGGAAGTCCTGGTGACCATGGAACGGCCGTCTACAGTCATTCCCCCTATGACTTCTGTGATCCACATGGGATCACCGGCGAATAACTCGTTATACTCGGGGGTTCTCAGTTGTCGGGCACAGCGCAGCTTAATAACAAAATCATCTATCATCTCCTGAATCCCGACTTCTGTGACGGAATCCTCATTCAGATCCCTCTCAAAATAGATATCAAAAAATGTACTGACTCGTCCCAGAGACATGGCGGCACCATTTTGTTCCTTTATGGCTGCCAGATAAGCAAAATAGGTCCACTGAACGGCTTCTTTTCCATTTTTCGCCGGATTCGAAATATCACAGTCATAGAGCGCGGCCATTTCCTTCAGTTTTTTTAGAAAATCTATCTGACGGAATAATTCCTCCAGACTCCGGATATTTTCCTCATTCATGTGCCCTTTAGAGAGAATTTCCCGATCCTGCTTTTTCCCGTCGATCAGTAGATCCACACCATATAATGCCACCCGGCGGTAATCACCGATAATCCGTCCCCGCCCGTAAGCATCGGGAAGACCTGTAATAAGCCCGCTTTTCCGCAGAGTTTTAATTTCCTCATCATAAACACGAAATACACCGTCATTATGTGTTGTTCTGAATCTGAAATGATTCTCAATCTCTTCGGAGAGGGTCTCCCCATAAGCGGTGCAGGCATCTCGAGCCATGCGGATTCCGCCAAAGGGATTTACACCTCTTTTCAGCGGCTGATCTGTCTGAAGCCCAACTATGATTTCACTTTCCCGGTCAATATATCCAGCCTCATAACTTAAAAGAGAAGAGACTTTATCCCTGTCGATCGAAAGGACTCCCTTATTCTCACTTTCTTTTTTCAGAAGATCCTTAAATTTACTGTTTAGTGATTGAGTTCTTATTGTCGGGCCCATGAGAAAACTTTCGTCTCCATCGTATGACCTGTAATTGGATTTAATAAAATCACTGACACTGATCCCTTCCGTCCAGGGACCGCCTTTAAAATCACGCCACTCTTCTCTCATTTTCTGACTCCTGCTTATCTCTGCGGGAGTAAAAAAAAACGCCCGGGCAGATTTCAATCTGCCCAGACGGTCGACATTTCATTCATATCCTGATTCCCCGTGGTATTACCCCACTGATCCGTCAGTCTCAGGATTTTCTCATAATAATTAAAAGGATATTTTTAGTCCAGTAATTGCCTTGGAATAATCTGCAATTCTTGTTTAATCTCCCAATCAAGCAACAGTCCCCCATGTATTGAAGCCCCCCAGCCCCCTGAAGGGGGAGTAAACGTCCCCTTCAGGGGATTTAGGGGCTCGGATAGAAATTAATCCTGATTTTCATTTAATATTGATGAACTATTAAGACTGCCCATGGAACTCTTTAATTCTCTCTTCAATTAATATCGCCACATCATCCTGATGAACCGATGCGGCCTCAATTGTAAAGTGTGCATATTTCCTGTATAACCGTTCTCTCTCATTAAATAAATCGAGAAAGCTCTGGTCCTCTGCTTTGGCAATTCCTCTGGTATTAAAATTGCTGATTCTTTTCTGCAGTTCTTCAAGGTCCACTCGGAGGAAAACTATAGTTGAAATGTCCCGGAGATGGTCCATTGCTTTACTGCTGTACACAGCACTGCCACCTGTAGCAAT
>JAEINM010000234.1 GCA_016342385.1 Spirochaetaceae bacterium
ACCCTTCAGAATGAAAACTCAGTCCGATCCATTATTTCCATGAAGGATGAAAGTCCTGGGAAATTAAAACTCTACAGCTGGGTTCCCGGAGCTGAAATTTATCTCGACGATGAGTTTATCGGCTACACAGGTGAAGATAACAAAACCCCTTATTTAATTGAAAGAATTCATCCTGGTCGCCATATAATCCGAACCCATTACTGGCCTTTTGGAGAAGTGGATCTTCCGGATCTTATATTTCACGACTGGGATGAGGAATTTGAAATAGGTTCTGGTGAAGAGATTGTAATAAGAGCCAATCAGAGGCAATTCAACTCAATCATTTACGATCTGCAGAAACTGATAAGAGAAAACTACCGCTATACTGATGAGGCTGGACCACTATATGAAGAGAAATTTGAAGTTCAATGGCAGGATAGAGAGGCAGTACACCATAAAATAGACTATTGGGTAAAAGCCTCTCTGGGAGAAAGGCAATTTACCTCTGAAATCCAGATGGTTTATGATAATGAGAACTATGACTGGACTCTGGAATCAGACCGGGAGGAAGAGATCGACTTTAAAGAAACAGTTAAGGATATAGAACTCCGCTTTTCCTATAGAAGAAACCGTATAGAGTACTCTATCTGGAGGCAGGACATAGAACAGGGGATGTGGCAAAATCAGTAATCCCGAAAAAAACCAGACCGGAAAGCTGATAATCTCCATCTACCTCCCCACCCTGCTCGTGCAAATCGGCTTGAGGATGACAGTTGTATTTCTTCCCCTGTACGCTATGGAGCTCGGAGCCGGAGTGCTTATGAGCGGAATAATTGTTACAGCAAAAAGTCTGGGGGCCATGTTATTCAACCTTCCTGCGGGCTTTATAATCGGACGGTGGAAAGCTTTGATTCTTATGGTTATCGGTTTGGCCGGAATACTCGCTTCAGCCATGATGAGAGGGCTCATTTCCACTCCGATCCTGCTTCTTGCTGCCAGTTTTCTCCTCGGAGCATTTACAACTCTATGGGATTTAACCCGGTTGACCTACATCAGAAATAATGTACCAATAGCCATTAGAGGACGAGTTCTCTCGGGAATGGGAGGTCTATTCAGACTCTCGAGAATCATCGGTCCGCTGGCTGGAGGTTTTCTCATTACACTGTACGGTTATAGAGTGATCTTCTTCCTTCAGGCGAGCCTGGTATTATGTGCCATTATTCTTATTGCAATTCTCCTTCCCCGGGGTAAATCTGTCATATCAGAATCAAAAAGTGAAACCCTTGGCTATTTGAAAGAACATCTCATTAAAAACCGGAGAAATATTACCGCCGCCATAATCGGAATTATAGGAATATCAATTCTGAGGGTCAGCAGGGACTTCATTCTTCCCCTATGGGCGGATCACATTGGTCTTACCATTACGGCTCTTGGAATGGCCACAAGTATATCAGCTGTTGTAGAACTGACTCTCTTCTATCCGGCGGGATGGATAATGGATAATATGGGAAGGAAATGGACTCTTTTCCCGGCCATCGTCATTATGACTTGCGCCTTTTTTCTTGTACCGCTGACATCGTCTTTTCCGGGATTTCTGGCAATAATGATTCTCATCAGTCTGGGGAATGGTATTGGAAGCGGGATAAATATGACACTGGGAACAGATCTGGCTCCTTCAAAAGCCCCCGGTCAATTCCTGGGAATCTGGCGTTTTTTTTCCGATGGAGCCATGGCAGCCGGACCTCTGATGATTGGGCTTATCTCAAGCCGTTTTTCCCTCGGGATTTCTCCACTCTTTGTGGGGACTCTCGGTTTGTGTACAGCGGCTGTTCTGCTAAAATTCATGGACAGAATGAAACATTAGAGAATTATCAGATGATCTCTATGGACAGTAAAACTATTTTGTTTTAAGGAATTTACTACCGGACTGGAATCAGGCAGTTTTACCCTGACAATGGATTCATCAATTTCAAGAACTTCAGCAGAAAAACTATTGATAGAACGGAGGATTTCACCTACAACAGAAGAGCAGTGTGGATTATGTAAATACTCAACACCCTTCCGGCTCAATCTCACTCGAACTCTATTCATTGAAACTTCCCCATATATTATTAAACAGTACAACGTCCTTCACTCTATAAATTTAATCATTCTCAAGGGTATTATCTATAGGAATAATTCCTATTTTTCCTATATTTTTACCGGGTAAATCTGTGCTAAAATGACTATGTGGAAAAAAAAAGACAAATAGCCCTCACGGCTGTAAACAGCAGATCATCACATACCAATCTGGCACTCTATTATATAAAAAGGCTCTTGAAATACCAGGAAGGGACAAACACGGACTTAATTGAACTTACCATTAATGAGAACTGGAAACAGTCCCTGATGAAACTGACAAAGCAGCCTTACGATTACTACCTTTTTTCCGTCTACATTTGGAATAGTGATTTTATAGAGGAACTGGTTCCTCTTTTAAAAAAAATCTGTCCCCATTCAAAAATTATCCTCGGTGGTCCTGAAATCACCTATAACCTGGAGAAGTGGAAAAAGACGGGAACCGCCGATGTTCTCATTCAGGGACAGGGCGAGTCTTTTCTTCCCCAGATCTTTTCCTGGAAAAGTCCTGTCTTCAGGTCCCGGAATACCCCGCTTAACTCTGTGCCCTTCCCCTATGAACCGGAAGATTATGCAAACCTGAAAGGCCGGCTGGTCTATTACGAAGCTTCGAGAGGCTGCCTTTTCAACTGTTCCTACTGCCTCTCCTCCTGTTCCGACCAGAAACTGGAATACAGAGATCCCGATACAGTAAAAAAAGAACTGAAAGTCCTCATATCCATAGAACCAAAAATTGTAAAAATGGTAGATCGGACCTTTAACTCCCGAAGAGACTATGCCAGAGAAATCTGGCAGTTTCTTATCGATGAAAAATCTCCCGTCCCCTTTCACTTCGAACTTCACCCGCTTTTCCTGGAAGAGGAGGACTTTTCCCTACTGGAAACGGCACCTGATGATCTGTTTCACTTCGAAGTGGGAATCCAGTCAACAGATAAATCTGTTCTCAACGCTGTGGACCGCCCCTATAACTGGCCTAAAGAAAAAGAGAATATACAGAGATTGTGTTCACTGAAAAATATACACACTCATCTGGATCAGATAGCCGCTCTCCCTCTGGATAATAAAGAGAGTGCAGAAGAATCATTCAATGAAATACTATCTCTTTCTCCCGATGAATTTCAGCTGGGCTTCCTGAAAATCTTACCGGGAACGACTCTGGCGAAAAAAGCAGAGACATACGGTATGGTTGTAAAAAAAAGCCCGCCCTACGAAGTGGTACAGACTTCGACAATGAGTTTTACTGAAATCAAAAAATTCTACAATGTGGAAACAGATCTGGGGCGCTTCTACAACAGTCACTATTTTCATCATACGATTAAATATCTGCTGGAAAACAGTTCTTCTCCATGGGCGTTTTTTACGGCTCTTATGGAGTTCTCTCCCGCCGACAAATCGGTTAAACGCTGGGCCGTACTGGGAGAATGTCTCCTTAAATACGGTGAAGAGCAGAATAGCGGAGACCGAGAGTATCTTATGGATCTGCTGAGACTGGATTGGTGCCCCTTTGCCTCGGGTCAGAACTATCCCCCTTTTCTGAAAAGGAATGATGGGGAAGCGACAAAAGTGAACCGCAGAGCAGCCTATCCTTTTTTCTCTGAGAATATAGCCGGATTTACAAGAAGGGATTACAACCGTTCCATACTCTTTGTTCCGACTAATGAAAGGCTGATTGAAGAACTGAACAGTAACGCTATTCTATTCTATCGCTCTGATTCCATCGGGAAATATAAAATTGATCTGAAAGAGCTCAGCTCTCCAGAGGAGAATCTTCGGCAGGCAGTTCAACCGATAAAAGAACCGGACCGAATTTCCTGATCAACACTAGTCCCAGAGGAGCGGTAAAAACAATGGCCAGCACGGCAAAGGCCAGTATCTGTTCCCCTCCGGCGATTCCCGCTGCCAGAGGAACAGAACCCATAGCCGCCTGGACAGTCGCTTTGGGGAGATAGGAAAAGACACAGAATAACCTCTCTTTCCAGGTGATAGGCGCAAAAGCTACGGAGATGAGAACCCCTATAGACCTGGCAATCAATCCGAGAGAGATAATGAGCAGTCCTTTCAAACCACCGTTGACGGCTACCGAGACATCTACAGACATACCGATTAAGACAAAGAGTAGAATCTCGGCAAAAACCCAGGCTTTATTGAGGTTATAGGCCAGTTCATGTGCGGCCTTTTCCGACTTCTCCAGAAGAATGAACCCAGTCGTCATGACCCCCAGCAGGGCAGCCACATGAACCCAGTCTCCCACCTGAACCAGCAGTATAGCTGTCCCCAGAAGAAGCAGGGTTTTTTCCGTTGCCCGGATTTTGTCCTGATGGCGGTTAAAGTAGTAAACCAGAAGGAAACCGAGAATAATCCCCGCGGCAATTCCGCCGAAAATGGAGATGGGAATCTGCAGTAAAGATCTGCTTATGCTAATTTCCCGGCCTCCGGCCATTCCCATAAAAATGGTAAAAATCGTAATGGCAAAAACATCGTCCATGGAAGCGCCAGCCAGAATCATTGTGGGGATGTCGTTCTTTTGCCCGAAGCCTCTCTCCTTCAGATCGAGCATGGATGGCACCACCACAGCAGGAGAGACGGCAGCAATGAGAAAGGCACAGACTCCGGCAACAGCGTAGTCAAAACCAACAATAAAATGAAATAGAAACAATAGGGTAAATCCCTCAAACAAACAGGGTATAAAGGACAATAAGATTGCCGGCAGCCCGACTTTCTTTAAAGTAATCCGATTAATTCCCAATCCGGCTCTCAATAGAATTACAATCAGAGCCAGGGATTTGAAAAAGGGGGAAATCTGCCAGATGACATCGGGGAACGCCTGCTTGTAAAAAAAGGAGAGTCCTATTCCCCATATGGTCATCCCCAGGACGGAGGGCAGCCCGATCCTTGTAAAGAGTTTACCCAGTAACCATCCTCCTATGAGGATGGCGACGATGAGCAGATTCAATGTCATTTCCAATGTAGATCTCCTAGGTTTAAAAGTATACTAAAATCGCTACATCCCACAAGTAATAAAGTTTCATATAGTAGAAATGCAAACAGACCTAGCTGTTCCCAAAAAGTTTTTATTGGTATAAAATTGGGTACTCTTTTTTACCAGACCTCCCTTATTGTCTACTGCTTTGCAGTATTGTTCAGACCGGGGGAAACCGGCCTTCATCTCCGAAGGAGGGATAAAAGAGCAAAAGATCTCCTCCCCTCTCCCTCTGGGAGAGGGGCCGGGGGTGTGGGATTAAAGCATTGAAAAAGGGGAATCATCAAATTGAAACAGTACCTGGATCTTTTAAAAACAGTATATGAAACCGGAACTGACAAGTCCGACAGAACAGGAACGGGTACGCGCTCCATTTTCGGTTATCAGAGCCGCTATAATCTGGCTGAGGGATTTCCCGTTCTGACCACAAAGAAACTCCACCTTCGCTCGATCATCCACGAATTATTATGGTTTCTCAAAGGGGAAACCAATATACAGTATCTGAAAGATAACAAAGTCCGGATCTGGGATGAATGGGCCGATGAAGAGGGGAATCTCGGTCCGGTTTACGGCTCTCAATGGAGAAAGTGGCAGACAGCCGACGGTAGAATCATTGATCAGATTACAGATGTCATTAATCAGATAAAAACGAATCCTGACTCGAGGAGGCTGATCGTCAGTGCCTGGAATGTGGGGGAAATTGAAAAAATGGCTCTGCCTCCCTGTCATACATTTTTTCAGTTTTATGTCGCCAATGGAAAACTTTCCTGTCAGCTCTATCAGAGGTCAGCCGATATATTCCTGGGAGTACCCTTTAATATCGCCTCATATGCCCTCCTGACAATGATGGTTGCCCAGGTTACGGGACTTAAATTGGGGGACTTTATCCACACACTGGGAGATGCCCATATTTATACAAACCATTTTGAACAGACAGAAACTCAGTTAAAAAGAGCTCCCTACCCACTGCCGGAAATGAAAATAAATCCCGAGGTTACCAGTATTTTTGACTTTACATACGAAGATTTTGAACTGATTGGTTATGAGTCTCACCCTCATATAAAAGCGGAGGTTTCCGTATGATTCTTTCGATTATTGTCGCCATGGGGAATAACAGACAGATCGGAAAAGACAACAAGCTGCTGTGGCACATCTCCGACGATCTGAAAAATTTTAAGAAGCTGACTCTCGGCCATCATATCCTGATGGGCCGGAAAACATATGAATCTATCGGTCGGCCCCTCCCCGGTAGAACAACGATCATCATGTCGCGAAACCCGGAATATTCTGCCAGGGGATGCAAAGTTGTCAGTTCATTTGAAGAGGCGGCTACCATCGCAGAAGCCGCAGGTGATAATGAGTTATTCATCTGTGGCGGTGAAAAAATCTATAAAAACCTTCTGGCTCAGACAGACCGATTTTACCTGAGTTATGTAGATTATGACGGACAGGCCGATGCTTTTTTTCCTCAATTCTCAATAAAAGACTTAAAACTTATCGAAGAAGTGAGACATGAGAAAACCGACAAAGCTCCGAAATGGGTTTATAAGGTTCTGGAGAGATAAAGAGATCCGGTTCCTGAGCTAAGTGAAAGGCCTGTCTTACCCGTTCCCTTCAAAATAGAGATACACAAAAATTCCC
>JAEINM010000235.1 GCA_016342385.1 Spirochaetaceae bacterium
AACAGATCTATTTTATCAACCCTAGCCTTTTTCATAAAATATGATATGGAATTCAAAGAACAATTCCAGGAAGAGGAATCAAATCGAGAGTCAAGAAAACTATCAATAAATCGATTTAAAAGCTTTTCATCAGGAACACTTGACCTGTATTGGTTAATCAGAATATCACGAAGTAGATTTGTATCCATTTCCTCATTGGCAAATTGCCCTGAAAATACAGACATTGAAGGGTAAAATACAAATTCCACCTGTTTCTCACAATCTGCGATTCCAGAATGAAAAATCTGGATTTGAGAACGGTGAGATTCTGTATTGGCTTTTAAAACATCGAAAATTGGCTTAATCGGTTCGAAAGAATAAACCTGACAGTCCGGGCATTTCGATATGGCGTATAAACTAAATAAACCAATGTTTGCCCCAACATCGAATACGATATCTCCAGGTTCAATGGTTATACCATTTTTTAAATAACAATTGTTTGTAAAGATTTCCTTATATATAAAATCCGTTTCAATCTTGTTTAAATGAAAAATTTCCCTGCCATTAGGCATTTTATATTTGTTGATGGAACTACCCTCCCTTTTTTGATAAATGATTGGTTATAGATGCAGGCATGCCGATTTTTTTTAATTCTAATAAAAATCTAAATGCCAATCTCTTTAAATCCCCGGTAGAGAAATCCTCAGTTTGTATTAAGGGATTTCCATTTAAATATGTACCGGTAGATAGATGATATTCGTCTAAATCTTTAGAAATATGATTGTTTTCCATGGAGATATCATATAATTTTGTTCCCTTTAAAGGTGTGGCATAAAAAAGAAAAGGGGAAACCTTATATGTCTTATATAAATCAATAGACATTTTAATAGTCTCTTCCATCTGCTCAATCTTTTCTCCGGGAAATCCTATGATATAAAAAGCATTAATGGGGATATTATACTGATTCAGGAACCTTATATTTTCCATTATTTTTCCCATTGCAATTTTTTTTCCGATTATTTCATTCCGAACATAATCATTAGCCGACTCTATGGCAAAAGTGACTTCAAAACAGCCGGTCTGTTTCATTTTATTAATTAAGTCTTCATTAAGAGAATCTGCACGGATGCCGTTGGGAGTATCCCAATGAATGTTTTCTGTATATTGCAGTAAATTATCCAGGATTTCAGAAAACCTCTTTGTATTCAGAGTAAAATTGTCATCTTCAAAATGAAAATAACGAATTCCATATTTATTTATCAAATGTTCAATATGCCTCTGAACATAGGATGGAGAATGGTATCGAAATTTTTTCCCCATATGAAGATGAATAGAGCAGAAAATACAGTCATAAGGACACCCGCGACTGGTAATTAAAGAGACAGATTTTGACGGGGTTAAACTTCTGTTTTTGTAGAAATATGGACTTTCGAAATATTTATCAAAGTCTATCATTTCATATGCAGGAAAAGGGAGATTGTCCAAATCGTCATTATACTCCGGAGGGTTAAAAACAATATTATCTTCGTGAATAAAAGCTATTCCCGGTATCTTTAGAAGCTCATTGACTGTTTTATAATTTCTGATCAACAGAGGTAAGTTCAACTCAGCTTCACCAATAAATGCATAGTCACAAACATGATCTTTCAAGTATTTGTCATAGTGAATGCTAACATCTGAACCACCTAAAATTATCTTTGTTTCCGGGCTGACTTCCCGGCAGATTTCTGCCACCTTGACAGCCATACTACCCTGTGTGGAAAAAGGGATACCTATACCAAGCCACTTGGGCTTTCTTTCTTTTATCTTTTCTCTTATTTTTTCATAGGGCGTACCGTAAATATAAGATGTTTCTACCTTCTTGTTTTCGGGATATTCCACTAGGCAATCAAAGATTTCCACTTGACATATCTCTTTTACCGCTGCGGCAACATATAAAAGATTAAGAGGAATAGAAATTGAGAAATCACCGGAATTCAAATAATACTTCTGAGGAGGATTTACCAGCAAGAAAGTGTCAAACATGTTAGTTTTCATAAATCACTCAGCAAAGCTATAGCTGATTTCCCCTTTTGCTACAATCTTATTCTCAACCTCTGCAGTAAAACTAACTTTTGCAAAATTACCGATTTTCTGTAAAAATATCCCCTTGTAATAAATTGTATCACCAGGAACGACTTCCTTTAAAAATTTAACCTTATCTACTGCTGCAATAACTCCGGTCTGTTTTTTTCCTTCTTTATAAAAGAGGAATCCCCCTGCCTGTGCCATCCCCTCAATGATTAAGACCCCGGGGAAAATTGGATCATCGGGAAAATGTCCCAGGAAACAGGACTCCCCCATGCTGACGTTTTTTAGAGCTGTAACGGATTCCCCGAATTTCAGCTCTGTTATCCTGTCAATCAGAATAAAGGGATATCCTTGTCTGATAATCTCCTGGATTTCTTTTGCATTTAACATTTTAACTCCTTGGATGCAGGGACTTTAACAGCTCTCTGGTCGCAGCTATGGCGGAAGTGAACCATGCCCCACCCCAACGACCAGTCGTGTAAAAGTTTTTATATTCAAATTGTTGATTAAAAGGATTAGTTTTCATTTCATCCGGTAAAAAAGCCCATTGGTTCAATCTCTCCCTGGAAATACCCCGAAATAATGCCCAGTCATCTCTCTGAATTAAATTTCGCTTTTTGATACAGGGAAGTACAGAATACCGTTTATCAATCTCCGCGAGGATCAATTCAACTTGTGTTTCAGCTGATAATTCTCTATCAAAATCAGGAAAATATATATCCAGAGTTCTCTCTTCTCTATCGATATAAATATCTATCGGATGAGAAGGGATAAGCGGCAGGTTTTTAACATCGAACAGACGAACTCGAAACCCCTCTCCCCAAGGGGTAAAATTATAAGATTCTTTCATGACAAGAGAAAGGATAAGTGAGGAATTCCCGGTCTCAACCAGAGCTTTTTCTATACGAGAATATTCCATAGAGCAGGCATTGAATGTTTCGGGCTCATCCCATGTACTAATAATATTTTCAGCCTGAATTTTCCGAGATTTGAGATGTATTAAATAAGAATCCTCTTCTTCCTGAGTGACTTTCTGAACATACTCACCTAGATGCAGATCCACAGCTCTTTCATTTAAATACTCTATCAGAGCCAGTCGGAATCGTGAAACTCCTCCTGTTAAAGAATGGTAATCAAAGACTTGAGTTGACAAATATCCGGCCATGACTGTAAGGGAGACATTGTCCCTGGGTAGATCGCTTAAAAGAATTTGTTTTAATGAGGAAGATGAAAATAATTCGACTACGAAATCATTATATGTTATATTTCTGTACTGCAGTGTTTTCTTGATGTTTTTGACCTGAAATATAGAATCCGCTTTCAATAACTCAATCCATTCTTCTCCCAATGAGTTTATCTCATCAAAATAGAATAGTAAATTCTCTTTCTCTTCCCCATAAAGGGAAATCAGTAGATCTCTATAATTAAACCAGCCCGTGGGTCTTGTTATCTGAAAATCCCTGAAGATAAGCTGGTCAACTACCTGCTCCGCTCTGACAAGAGATGAATTATCCATTTTAAGAGATTCAAGGAAATAAGCCATCGCACCCCTGGAAGCATCCCAAGAATATTGCAGAGGAAAAGTAATCCCATTACCCTCTTCTGCAGCAAATGAGAAAAGACCGACAGAAATATTGCATGTGGCTAAAAGTGATGCACAGATTAAACTGTTCATATTATTTCCGAGAATAACCACATCATATTTATTCATTCAGGTAATCCTGGAGTAACATAATGCCATTGTTCTCATATTTTTTGATCTGTTCTAATAAAATCTTGTTCTTTTCAGTCCCTGCCCAAATCCCTTTTGTAACATCTTCAGAACTGATTTTAAAAAGAAGAGCAACCTCTTTCCATAGCCTGCCGAGTTCAGAATAGACTTCTATGGCTTTTCTGATAGTTTTACTACCTAAATATTCATTAGCCTCTCTTAAAAACCTGGCATATAGACGGCGGAAATTGCCTCCACCAGTTCCCACGACTTCCAGCATCATGTAGACCATATAGGCATTTTTCTTAATATCTTCTTCTTTCATAAGCCTTGGCCATGTTAAAACCCTATCACAAAATTTCCCTACACCGGATAATCCTATAAGATCAAACCATGGTTGGCTCATAGTTTTTACATTCATTCTAATTCCGGAAATTATGGCATCTTTTATAGAAAAATACCGACCGGGCAATAGTAGAGTATACATCAGGTTATCGGCCGACATCTGGCCATCCTGAGAACTGCGGGCATTTTGTAGATGTTCAATAGATACAGTCTGGTATTGGCTCCATAAGTAATCTGCCACAGTCACTGTCTTTTTTTCATTACTGTAGTCTAGAACAAGAACACGATGTCCTCCATAACGGACATGATCGAATAAATTGAATTTTTTTCTCAGATACTCTAAACAGGAGGCATCGACATTGATAATGGCGGGATTTCCATGATCTATCGATGATGTAAGTTGTTTCCAAGCAGTCTGATCATTATCGGTAGTATAAGGTATAGCCATACCACCGAGACAATACATTACTTTTTCCTCTATATCATCTGCCCGCCCCAAAACAAAGTAGAGAGGAGGATTAAATGCCTTCCGATAAACGAATCCCAATCCGGCACCTATTCCGAAACACAATTCTTCAGAAATATCCAGGCCATTGTACTTTAAGACATTGCTGATGAGTGTGGAAGAACAGTGTGATCCCATATAATGTTTATAATTATCTACAATATGACTCATAATTTCTCCAATAGAATTACAAGAGATTCTGCAGCTTCTCTTTCCAGATTAAATATCTCATTTAATATTTTTTTATTCTCTGATATGTGTGTATTAAGTTTCATCTTTCCGTCGTCAGAATTTATTAGATGGATTTGACTGATAATCCGATTCCACAACGCACATAGGGATAAATACATATCCCCGATCTCTACAAAACCTTTCCCCTTGAAAGTCTGGTTGCATTCTTTTAAAAACTCTCCCATTAATTTACGGAGGAATCCTCCCATGGGGTACATGAAAGTCCCAAAATTCTGAACAAAAAAAAGACTTGTCTTCAATTGATCAAGATCCATAATAGAGGGCCAGTTAAAAACGTCTTTTCTAAATTGTTCCAGTGCGTCTATCCCAAAGAAGATGTCGGAGTTGAAATTATAGGGATGCAACATTTGATTAACGAAATGAGATAGCCCATTAAAAATCATCTCTTCCATATTCGGTAATTGTGATGGAAGATAAAAAACTTGCCATTCATTTTGAGGCGGCATGATGCAATCGGAAACAGACCGGATCAGTTTAAACTCCTCAATATTAATTTTAACAGGATTCATTAAGAGAGATTCGACAATATATACATTCTGATCTTCTTCGTCATATCCATAAACCATGACGACATGGCCACCTGTCTGAGGTAATGATATCTCACTTGAGTTAAATAATTGTATCTTTTTAAAGTAGCTCTGAGTCTCCACTTCAACCAGAACAGGATTTCCTTCATTGATTAACGTCTTTGTATCTTCCCAGGCCTTATCCTTGTCGGAATTCCTTCCAAACCGCCGCCAGGAATTTGTAACTTGAGTCGCATTAATAAGCGGAAATGGATTAAAAGGCGAAAAAACAGTAAAGGGAAGATGAAGATCCGGCCTGATGGGTCGATCTTTTCCATAACTATAACCAAATCCCATGGCTCCGGAAATCCCGAAAACCATTGGAATCGTCAAGTTGTGCCCATTATATTCAAGAAGATCTCTGAACGCACCTATCTCACAAAGTGTAGATCTTTTGTGACCTTCAAAGTATTTTTCTAAAATTCGTCTCATATGAATATTTATATTAATCAGGCATAATCATTTAAATACAAAGATGCCATATAACACATTCCTTTCTCTTAAGTAATAATGAACACAACTCAACGGTTTACCCCGATAAACTCTTACTTTTTTAAACCGATCGAAGCATCAGTTCTGATGATTATCTAGAACAAAAGCGACAATTTTATCAACATTCTCAAATATTTCCATATTCTCATCAGTAATAACAACATCAAATTTATTATTTAATCCAACGACCAATTCCAAAGCATCAACTGAATCCAGACCTAATCCCTTTTTTCCGACAGCTTCTTCTGAACCCAAAAATAGGGGTGCATCCGTAACAATGGAATCCGGTTCAATGGAGAGATTTAACCTCTCAATTATCAGCTTTTTAACATCAGCAGTAATTTCATCTTTTTTTGTCAAAACAGACATTTTTTTCTCCTTAAACTTTTTTATTTAAATGATGGACAATCCTCCATCTATTGGCAGCACTTGACCTGTCATATAAGCGGCGGCATCACTAATAAGAAATTGAACATTTTGCGCAATTTCCAGGGTTGATGCAAACCGTTTTAATGGTATCTGAGATTTTATCTCTTCCAGTTTTTCCTCTTTAATAGTTTCAATCATTTCAGTTTCAACATAACCCGCAGCAATGGAATTGATTGTGACATTATAGGGAGCTATTTCCCGGGCCAGACTTCTTGTAAACCCATGGATAGCTGCTTTACTCGTGGAATAATTAGTTTGCCCTGCTGTCCCGATAAGACCGCTGATTGAACTGATATTGATAATCCGTCCAAACCCGTTCTTAACCATTG
>JAEINM010000236.1 GCA_016342385.1 Spirochaetaceae bacterium
TCATTGATAATTGCACAGAGAAATATTATAATTATTAATAGTACAATTATGGATAATAAAAAACATCTGAAAGAGGAAAGAGTCACTCAATTTCTACTCAATGAGATAAATACACTCAAAGAGAGCATTGAGCAATATGAAAGCAAAATAAATAGATATAAAAAACTCAATGAAGTCACAACCATTATCAGTTCCACTCTGAATAAAAATGAAATTCTTAAAAGGGTCCTGATTCAGACTAAAGAGTTTATGAATTGTGAGAAATCCAGCATTCTATTAGTCGATCCCCTCGAAAACAATCTGAAGTTTGAAGTGCTTACAGATGATAAAGAAATGAAGGATCTTCAGCATATTCGCTTAAACATGGGTGAAGGAGTCGCCGGTAAGGTATGGGAGACCGGCAGATCCATAATAATTGAAGATACAAGCAAAGATATACGATTTACCAATAAAGTTGACCGAAAAATAAAGGAGACCACAGATACTCTACTAGCATCCCCTTTAATAATTAAAGGTAATATTATTGGTGTTATGGAAGCCATGAATAAACAGAATAATAGCAACTTTACCTCCTTTGATCTGGAAATATTCGAGAAACTGGCTCTCCATGCAGCCATAGCCATAGAAAATGCGGAACTCTATATGGCTGGAATATGTGATAAAATGACCGGCCTCTATAATCACGAGTTTTTTATGGATCAGCTGGAAAAAGAATTTCAGAGATCCCGGCGTTACGGTCATTCCCTCTCATTGATAATGTTTGATATTGATCATTTTAAAAATTTCAATGACACTTACGGCCATCAGCTGGGAGATCAGGTGATCATAAAAATTGCTTCTATTCTCAGAGACAGCTGTAGAAAGGATCTTGATTCTGCCTGCCGTTACGGTGGAGAAGAATTTGCGTTCATACTACCGGAAACAGACAAAGAGGGCGCCATAAAATTTGGTGAAAGAATTCGCGTAGCAATAGAAAAGCTTATTATCAGCTATAATGAAGAGAATGTCCCTGTGACGATTTCAGGTGGTATCAGTAACCTGGCAGATCATAAACCGGAAACAGGTGATGACTTTATAAAAATGACTGACCGCGCCCTGTATCACTCTAAAAAAAACGGGAGAAATCGCATTTCATATTTCACAGAAAAAATGCAATTGATGTAATGAATTAATATTCCATTGTAATAGTTCCGGACCAATCCTTCCGTACACCTTCATCTTGCTGTTTCAAAGAGTAATTCCGGTACAATATTGCCGTTTTATGATCCGGTATAATCTTCAGTGTCTCATCAAAGTACTTTATGGCTTGTTTAAACTGCTGCTGATGAAATTTCAAAAGGCCTCTCTCAAAATAACCCTTCACTATATTTCTCTTTGGTAATTCTTTATCGAATGATTTATCATAGACTCCGTATAGACCAATCTCTTTTTTCTGGCCGGGAATGAACACCTGTCCCAGAAAGAGATAATTCAGTTTTGTCGGATCCTGTAAAGTGAGAAAGAAATCTTCACTCATTAATATATCTGTACCGAAAACCTTACTATAACCTTCAATCTGAGTAGCCACTGTCGTAGGATCTCCAATGACTGTGGCCTGCATCCGTTTTTCATCTCCTACCATTCCCAGAATCAAAGAACCGTAGTGAAGAGAGATCCCCATTTTTAATTCATGTCCCATTTCTCCCGAATTCATCTCTCTTATCTCTTTCTGAATATCAATTGCCGCATTGAGTACTTCTTGGGGATCTATAGCAAAGAGAGCTAAAATCGCATCTCCTATATATCTCTCTACCCAACCGCCGTGTTTTCGTATATGAGGTCCTATTTTTTCCCAGTAGGAATTGAGAAGGCTAAAAGTTTCTTCTGGATTTAACCTCTCAGCAATTTCAGTAAAAGAACGAATATCAATAAACAGCAAATATAGTTTTTTTGAAACATGATCTCCCAGTTTAATATCATTAGCTGATCCCTTTTCCAGGTACTTCATAAAAGAATGAGGTAAAAAATTCAAAAAGGCTCGATTCAATGATTCCAGATGAATAGTAAGATTCTGTACTGCTAAAAATGTACCGACAATCCGGGAGCTGAGAATTCCCATCTGTATTATGACAAAGAGAATGAGGCTATAAGAGACGATCTGCTGCCCGGGAATGAAGAAAGTAACTAATGCATAATCGTGGAGAAGTCCTATAAAAAAAAGTAAAAAAGCCATCAGAAAAAAACTGATTCTTTTCCGATCTTCTCTGAAATGTCGTATCAGGGAAATGACAATTGTCAGTGCGATTAGAACTGTAGTTATGTGAAATACTATGAGAAAACCAGTATAAATTTTTATTGGAAGAAAAAGTGTCCCAATAAAAAAAAGAGCGATAAATAATGATATTTTTCGAAAAAATGATGGGATAAAAGAGAATAGAACACATGTGAACTGTGTAAAAAACAGAAACGCACTATACATACAAATGTATTCCAGCCGGTGCAGAAAGGGCCAGCTTATCATCTGTAAGCTATCATATAATTCACGATTATTCGTTAATCCTGTCCTTATAGCAAGGACGAGACAGAAGAGTCCAAAAAATAAAGAGCTGTAATTCCTATTTAATAATGATATCAATGTAAAAACCAGACCAATACTCGTAAGAAATCCTATAATTATAAGATCTAAACTGAAAGTTTTCCTGTACCATTCTTCAGCGATAGACTCAGAACCAAGATACCAGAGGTACCAGATTCCCCCTTCGCGATGATAAAAATTGGAAACCTGTATAACAATTTCCAGTAGCTCTTCCTGATGACCTAGAAATAAATATTGAGGTTCAACCCAGGGGATTCCATTTTCTTTCTGTTGACTTATTTTCCCCTGAGAATGTATAAGCTTTCCATTAATAAAGAGATTATAGCTGGAGGAAACATCACCAACATAAAGAAACCAGGGTTCATCTGAGGGGGGGAGTAAAATTTGAAAAGCATACGTTCCAATACCTATTCCCGGATACTTACCATCACTATGGAATTCCCAATGACCGGGCATGGTTAAAAAATTATCTTCTCTGGAAAATGCATCCAATGGAGAGACATGTTCATTCCAATAAAAACGGACATTCCCTTCAAGAGATAACATGCCGGATTTTTCAAAATCATAGGACCTGGCATCAAGAATCCCCTCCTGAAGGGTTTGAGCCCAAGAGGTAAAGCACAGAAAAAACAGGAACAACAGGGTAAGATATATTTTCATTTTACCTCCATGATCAATGTTCCCTGCCAGTCTTCATCTAACCCCTGATGAAGAACCTTCTGACAGTCTTTCAGGTAATACAACGTGGCCTTATTCTCAGGACTATCCTTCAAAATTTCCAGAAAAATCTTTTCCGCATCTTCAAACTGCTTTAGGTGATAATAGAGTAAAGCCCTTTCAAATTTAGGGGCCAGATTTCTCTTCTTTTCAAAAATATTATTTTCACATCCATCGATAATCTCATACATACCGATGTTTTCCATCTTGCCCAGAACTTGTACCCGACCCAGAAAACAGAATGTGTAAGACTGCAACATATCCAGACGGCGAAATACTTCCTCAGAGATAATCATATTAGCATCAAAAATCCGTGTCAGACTTTCCATCCTTCTTGCCAGATTCACAACGTCACTGATAGCCGTACCTTCCATCCTCTCTTTTTCACCGATTGTTCCCACAGTAACTATTCCCGAGTTAAGACCAATGCCAATTTTTAGGTGCTGATAACCGGCTTTCTTTCGACCTGAATTGTAATCCGTCATAGTTTCCTGCATCTCCACAGCTGCAGATAAAGCCTCATCGGGAGAATCGGGAAATAAAGCCATAATGGAATCTCCAATGAATTTATCGATGAATCCACCATGTTTTCGAATAATAGGTCCCATGTGATTAAAATAGGAATTGAGAAAATTAAAACAATCTTCAGATGTCATGGATTCAGAAAGTTTATTGAAAGATTTTATATTACAGAAAAGCACTGTCATCTCTTTGGATACATTCTCACCGACTTCAATCTGTGATAAATCAGATTTCCCCAGATAATGAAGGATTTCCAGCGGTACAAAGCGGAGCAGGTTATTATTTGTTGACTGCAAAATTTTTGATAAACCAGTTTGCATTTCCTGTTTTTTAAAAAAATGTCCTGCCAGAAACAGGACTAGCAGAATAAAGAAAAAGAAGGTTCCCCAGGGAGTTAAATGGCGCCCCTGCATTGACGTATTGCTTACAATAAGATCATTTACAATTGTAGAGGTCATTATAACGAATCCAATAAGGATGAATATAGCACCGCTTTCTTTAAAATAAAGAGCCTGCCCCAGAATGAGAAAAATAAAAATGCTTATAATGATTATATAGAGATGTAGCAAACTAATTAGTTTAGTTATATAAACTATGGGAACAGTTATAGTAAAAAGTGATCCCAGAATCAGGCAGACGATTAAGATTATTTTATACCGCCAGTTAATAAACCGGGGGAAAATTTCACCTATAAAAAGGGCAAAAAGCGGCACCGCAACATAGACGGTCCAATATTCCAGGGCTCCCCAGAAAGGCCATGGGATCTGGAGCAGCAAAGCGGGCAGTATTCTCTGATTTACCAGCAAGACACGCAAAGCCATAATTATGCTGAAAATCCCGAACAGTAAATATTCACGGCTTTTGAACTTTAGTAGATTAAATCCGAAAATGAGGAAAAATAATCCTATGATCAATAGAGCACCACATAGGAATAAATCTCTGGATATTATATTTTTGACTTGAGAAAGGAGAAGATTCGGATTCCCGATAACCAGGGGATTCCAGAGTCCTCCCGACACATCATGATAGTTTGAGACCTGTATGAGAATTTCAGTTCTATTACCTGTTCTTTTTAAAAAAAAGGTATGGGGAGCTACAATGGCAAGACTATCTCTGAGAGTTTTTCCCACAACTCCCAACCCCCCTTTATCAATTCCGTCTATATACAATTTATATGAAGAGCTAATGCTCGGGACTCGAAGCATAATGTCTTGTTGCTCTATTATTTCATTCCACTCGATGATTAGTTGATAAGTTCCATACCCTGATGGGGGTAACTCTGTTTTATTATTAGCCCATTGTCCCTTCAGAAAAAAAGGCTCACTGGACGGACCCTGACCTGGAGATAAAAGCTCATTCCAATAGAAAGAATAAGATGCCTCCAGTTTCAATGGTTTTCCATTCCAATTTGAGATTTGTACTTTACCGGGCTCAAAGATAACCTCTGCTCCAAGGGTAAAAGTTATAGCTAATAAAAGAGTAAAAAATAGATATTTCAATAATTTAATTATGGGATAATTCTTCTCTCATATCAATAGAGGAAGGTTTTTAGTTCATAGAATCTATAAACAATAAAAAAGCATCATGTATTTTTTCAGCATTTTTATTATCACCCTTCATTTTTAATATTTCTATGACACATTCCGCTGTACACAAACCCCATTCTTTCTGGTTTCGTCTAAGATTATATTGCGATTTATTACAGGTTTTAAAAGTAAATGATTTCATCTCTTTTAAATAGGGGCTTTTGTTATATATTTTCCCCGCTTCCTGCCATGTTCCATCGAGAATAATGAAGTTTTCAAAATGTGAAATATCAGAAATGCAATTATCTTCTGAATTATTGAAAAGAAGAACCGTATCATTGCAGTCAATGGTCTCTAGAATAGTTTTTGAGGGATTTTTTCGCTGCCAGAGTAATTGCTCAGCCATAGGACCTAATACTCGGGCAACAACATTACCCGTATTGCTGTGTCTTTTAAATTCTTTTTCATGTGTCAGTAGAAAAATTTTCATATTCTGAATCGCCTATGGATTATCATTCAAAATAATTCCTGCTGTCCTGCCTGTAACTTTTCTTTGATTAAAGTTACAATGTTTTCCAGGTCATCTGGTTTATGTATGATATCATTTTCCTCTATATTCAGAGAGAGTATTTCACTACTTTTATATTTTCCGATCCATTGATCATATAATTTGTTCAAATTATGTAGATAATCATCGGGTATTGCCGATTCAAAGTCTCTGCTCCGTAGAGATATTCTCTCTTTTAACCCAGGGACAGAACCTTTTAAGTAAACGATTAGATCTGGTGGATTCAGTAGTTCAATAGCAATAGTATAGACTCTCCAGTACGTTTTAAAATCCCGTTCTGTCATATGTCCACTGATATAAAGATTTTTTGCAAAAATTTCAGCATCTTCGTAAATAGAACGATCCTGCACGACATTCCCTTTAAAATCCTGTAATTCTTTGTGCATGGCCATTCTATCACTTAGAAAAAATAATTGTGAATGAAAAGCCCATTGACTCATGTTTCTGTAAAAATCCTTTAGATAGGGGTTTTCAGAAACCGGTTCATAATAAGGCTGCCAATGAATCGATTCACACAGCTTCTGCACCAGTGTGGACTTCCCCGCACCGATATTCCCTGCAATGACAATATATTTTCCCATATCTGATTCTACCGGAAAAATTGCAACTATTAAAGAATGTAATCCTCCGATTAAAAAATGAGTAACTATTCTTATCATTTTATATAAAACTATTGACCGAAAAAATGGAAAACTATATACTCAGATTTCGTTGACGGAATGTGGCCCAGTGGCTAGGGCACCTGGTTTGGGACCAGGG
>JAEINM010000237.1 GCA_016342385.1 Spirochaetaceae bacterium
CGACAAAAAGCGATAGTCTGATAGAATAGTTCTGTCCTCTTGAGGGAATATAAATATACGACTTCATATCTTTCGGGGAATTCCCTTCACTTTTTGTACTATACTTATGTATAACAAGAACTGGAGTAACCATGTGAAAAAAGTACATCTGACTGATAAATCTTACGGGAAAGATCTCATCTTAGGGCTGTTACTAACTTTTCTGATCAGTGTTCCCTATATGGTAGCCGCTGCAAAAAATGAAAACATTCAGGGATTTATATTTGCCCTGACCTTTGCCTCCGTTTTACTGGCAATCTCTTCATTGCTTCTGATCAAAAGGCTGGAACCATTCAGAACTCCAGTTTATACGCTTGTATCATCACTGCTCTGGATCTCTTATTTTATCTTCATGGACAAGGAAAATAATTCTATTATTTTCATACTCACTTACCCTTTATTTATATATGCAATAATGGATTATAGAAAAGCATTGGCTATAAATCTTGCCATGCTCGCTTTATTTTCGGCTCTGGAAATCTTCTATCGGGATTTATCTGGCCAATTTATAATCAACAGCTTCAATATTAAAGTGGCCAGTGTCTATTTTATGATAATTATCATATCAACAATATGGAATAAGTATAATCAGAAAAATCTTGAAATGGCTGAAAGCTATGCTCTTTTTGATCATCTGACGAAAGTAGCCAACAGGAGATATCTGGATATTCAGATTGAGAACATGATATCCGTCAGTGAACGACAAAAAAGGGAATTCGCCGTTCTGTATATCGACATTGACAACTTTAAAAAGGTCAATGAAAGTTTCGGTCACGATGAAGGAGATCAGATACTCATAAGAATAGTTGAACATTTAGAAAAGAGTCTCCGGAGTTCAGACTTTATCAGCAGAAATAGAGGAGATGAATTTATAGTTCTTCTCCCGGAGATTAGTGAAGAATTCTCACCAGCTGTGGTTGCCGATAGAATATTGAAAAGAGAGACATCTCAGAAACGTATTCCCTCTTTCAGTATTGGAATTGCCATTTTCCCCGAAGACGGAAATACGGTTTCAGCTCTTATTCAAAAAGCGACCAGCGCTATGCATCATGCCAAAAAGAACGGAAAAAACAGCTTCTCTTTTTTTAAACAGGGAATTGATGAAATAATCAGACAAAGGTTTCTCATGGCAAACCAGCTGCAGAATGCCATTGAACTTGAGGAACTTGATATTGTCCTACAGCCGAAAATAAACGGTAAAACCAAAAAAATATGCGGAGCCGAGGCGCTGATCAGATGGAATAATGCCCTATTGGGGAGTGTTTCTCCTTCTGATTTTATCTCCATAGCCGAAGATAGTGATATTATCCATGGCATCGGAACCTGGGTGTATGAAAAAGTATTTAAAATACTCAAAGACATCCAAAGTCTGGGATTCAAAGATATTATACTCTCCGTGAATGTCTCTCCCAAACAGATTACCAAGAACACACTGATGAGCAGTTTAATCACGGCTCTGGAAAAATCAGATATTTCTGCGGAATTCATAGAACTGGAAATAACAGAGGGGATCCTCTTAAACGATGACGATCAGACAGCAGATCAGCTGCACGAATTACGAAAAAAAGGATTTAAGATTTCTATTGATGATTTCGGAACCGGTTATTCCTCTTTGAGTTACCTCCAGAAGCTCAATATAGACTCAATTAAAATTGATCAGAGTTTTATACAGAATATTGAGAAAAACAATACATTTATTATTACTAAAGCCATAATAGCCATTGCCCGATCTCTGAATCTTCAGACCGTGGCAGAGGGAGTGGAAACCTCTGAGCAATACAGGATTCTCAATGAATTGGGATGTGATCTGATTCAGGGATTCTATTACAGCAAACCTCTGAAAGAAAGCGATTTCATTGAATTATTGCATAGTGATGCGGTTAATAGCAGTTAGGGGAAATCTCTCAAAAAAAAAGATCTCCCCCGGTTTTATTGAAAAACTAATCTATAAGCATGGGATTACAAAGATTATCTTTGCTCTCCGCCACTCTGGCACAGTTAAAACAGATGAATTTAGGATCTCTTACCAGTTCCTTAATGTTATCAAGATTTTTATTGTTACCAACAATTAGTTGACACACATGATTACTATGATCACCTTTGCATGAATTATCTTCCATTTTTTTCCTTCCTAAGCAGTTTAATATAATATCTAAAAGTATAATGACTTAAGTGAAATCACAATGTTTTTTTTCTTCAGGGGATTTTCTTTTTACAAATCAGGGATCATGACAGGGACCTCTTTCTTTGTCATGAATAGAATTATTTGAAACACCCTGTCCTTTTTACAGCGAAGTAATCATGCCGTTGTTTCGACTCTCCCTGTCGTTTGTTCAGTGCAGTAATTCAGCACTTCATAGTTGGAAATTAGAAAAGCCCCTCAAATTTTGTGAAATAATGCAGTTCATACTCGAATTTATGCCCCGTAATATAAAAAAGTCTTTGATTTTTTACCGACTTTGATTACAATTTCCCAACGTTATTATAAAAAGTTCGATAAAAGAGGCTTCAGTGTATAGTTTAGGATTAAACATAGGATCATCCAGCTTAAAATCAGTACTTCTTGAAGATGGAAAAATCATTTGGAAATCGGTCATGACTCACGATGGAGACTTTGCTGATGCAGTGAAAAAAACCCTTGGCAGTAAAGAAATTCCCAAAGGGTGCAGAACTCTGGTCACAGGTACGGAAGGACGATATCTATTCAGCCTGAACAACGTCATTGAACCTCTCTGCATTGAACGAACTCTCCAGGCAAAAAATGTTAAGGTCGACGCCGTAGTCAGCATGGGTGGCGAGGACCTCATTGTCTACACGATCAGTGAAGAGAACAAAATAATCAATAACTTCTCCGGATCTAAATGCGCTTCCGGTACGGGAGAATTTTTTAAGCAGCAGCTCGGCCGTATGAATCTAACACTCGATGATGTCAATACGATCAGTGATGACAGCCAGGTTGTCACCCTCTCGTCCCGCTGTTCTGTATTCATGAAAAGTGACTGTACGCACAGACTCAATAAAAAAGAATCCACTCCCGCAGATATTGTCGTATCTCTTAGTAATGTTATGGCCGTAAAGGTTATCGATTTTCTGAATAAAGCGGGAATAAAAAGCGGAATAGTCATGCTCACCGGCGGAGTGGCTCAAAACAGACATATCATCCGGTTTATGAAAAGCCAAGCGCCGGAGATTGATTTCATCATTCCCGAAGAAGCAGCTTATTACGAAGCTTATGGAGCCGCTCTCCTGGCTGGGGAAACAGGATCTGAATATCCCGGAACGGATAAACTGATGAAACCGGGAATCGTCCGTTTCGATCATCTGGACGACCTGAAATCGGCTATGGATAAGGTCTCCTATTTTGAATCGGAAGAAGTGAAGATCCTTAAAGGAAATGAATACATCCTCGGAGTTGACGGAGGTTCCACAACAACAAAAGCCTGTCTGATTGACATCCATACAAATAAAATTGCCGCCAGTCATTATGGCAGAACCCATGGAGACCCGGTTAAAGCACTGAAAGAGTGTATTGTAGAAATACAGAAAAAGATAAAAGAAGATATCGGTGAGGGAAAAATAAAGATCTCACTGGCTGCTACAACCGGTTCCTCCAGAGAAATCCTGGGTGTCTTCCTGGAAACAGGGGGAGTCTATAATGAAATTATCGCCCACGCTTACGGAACAACTTTCTTCTCTGAAGATGTAGATACGATATTTGAGATCGGCGGGCAGGATGCCAAGTATGTCCTTCTGAAAAATAAAGTTCCCATAGACTATGCTATGAATGAAGCCTGTTCGGCCGGAACAGGATCTTTCCTCGAAGAGTCGGCCCATGGAGATCTGAATATTGCCCATGCCAGAGAGATCGGAGAAATTGCCCTTCAAGCTGACAGACCTCTGAAATTCGGAGAGCACTGTTCCGCCTTTATCAACTCCGATATTAGAAAAGCGATTCAACAGGGTGCCACCAGAGCAGACATCACTGCGGGAATTGTCACGTCCATCGTCTCGAACTACTTAAATCGGGTCGTGGGGAACAGAACAATCGGCAGCAAGATATTTCTGCAGGGCGGGGTGGCGAAAAACAAGGCTGTTCCTCTGGCATTTGCCATGCTGCTGGATAAAGAGATACTCGTGCCGCCAAGCCCCGAACTGATGGGTTGTTTCGGTGTGGGTATACTTGCGTCACAAAAAAATGCTGAAGGATTCCTGGATAAAGGGGATTTCGATCTCGATAAAGTATTGGAAACGGTTATTCATTATGAAAGAGTGTTCACCTGCAAATCCTGTGACAACTACTGCCCGATCCAGGTCCTAAATGTCAACAGCCATAAATATATGTTCGGTGGTAGGTGCAATAAATACGCCAACAGTAAACGCAAGATAGACGAGACTGTTAAAGTCGTGGATTATGTAGAGCAGAGAAATGATCTGATGTATGTCCAATGTGCTCCCAACCAGGAAAATATGAAAGTGAAAAGGGATTTTACTGTGGGGATTCCCAAATCCTTTTCGGTTCATACCATGTATCCCCTATATTCATGGTTCTTCAATCACCTGGGTATCAGAACTGTTCTGTCTACAGAGATTACCCACGAGGGAATTGCCCGGGTGGAAAGTTCTTATTGTTTCCCCGCAGAGATCGCCCACGGAGCTGTTCAGGATATAATAGATAAGAAGTGTGATTATATACTGGTACCCCATTACAGGGACATGGACAGTCTGGAAAAAGATGTTCATGCCAACTTCTGCCCCATAACTCAGGGGCTCCCCTATTACATCAAAAAAGCTTTCCCCGAAATAGAGGAGGACAGATTCCTGCCGCTGATTGTCACCTTTAAATTCGGTGAGGAAAAAGCTCTGGAATACTTTGTTCAGATGGGATTACAGCTCGGAATTGATGAAGGGGAGATAAAAAAAGCCTTCAAATTCGCCCTTTCGAAACAGCAGGACTATTTCAAAAAAGCCATGGCTCTCGGCCAGAAAGCTCTGGAAGAGACAAAAAAAGAGGATCGGGCGGTTATTGCCCTATTGGGGCGCCCCTATAATGCCTTTACGGCTGAAGCCAATATGGGAATACCGAGAAAGTTCTCAACCCGGGGTTACTCGATCATTCCCTTTGATATACTGCCCGTAGACGAAGAGAAAATCTTCCCCAACATGTACTGGTACTATGGCCAGCTGGATATGAAAGCCGCCGTTAAGCTCAAAGATATCGACAATGTCTTTATTACCTATATTACCAACTTCTCCTGTGCGCCGGACTCCTTTATTCTCCATTATATCAAATGGCTTATGGGTGCCAAACCTTTCCTTATTCTGGAACTGGACTCCCATTCTGCCGATGCGGGGATCGATACAAGAGTCGAGGCATTTCTGGATATCATCGAGGGATACCGGTCAAAACTATCGGATTCTCAGGAAGAGAGATACGATAACGGTTTAAGATTCATTAACAACGGGGTGGAAGAGATCCATCTTCTCAATATCCATGAAAATAAAAAGATCCCCATGAGACATAACAAAAAAGTGAAAGTTCTGCTTTCCAACATGGGAAACCTTTCCACAGAAATGGTGGGAACTCTCATGAGAACCAATGGATTTGATGCTATTGCTCTGCCTCAGGCAGACCAGGAAGTACTCAGACTGGCCCGGTCTCATGCCTCGGGAAAAGAATGTGTACCCTCTCATCTGGTACTGGGAAGCGCCCTGCGTTTTTTCAATTCCGATCAGTACAAAAAAGATGAGATCTATATGCTCTTTGTTCCCATAACTACAGGCCCCTGCCGGACGGGACAGTATTTTGTATTCTATGAAAACCTGTTCAAAGATATGAAGCTGGAAAATGTTATTGTCTTTACTATGAGCGCCGATAATTCCTATACCGAACTGGGACCGGACTTTTCAAAGCACTTCTGGAAAGGGGCAGCAGCAGCCGATTATATGAAGGATATTCAGACATCTTTAAGAGCCTGTGCCATGGATCCCGCCTCGGCCTTAGCCACCTTTCATGATTTGTGGGATAGACTGATAGTTTCTGTTGAAACCGATTTCAACAGCCTTTTACCGGAGCTGAAAAAAATTGGTAAAGAGATCGCCATGATCCCTCTTAAACGGAAAATGGCTGATTGCCCGAAAGTTCTGGTTGTGGGAGAGATATATGTGCGTAGAGATGATTTCGCTGTAGATGAACTCATTGAACTATTCAGCCGGAAAGAAATTATCGCCAAAGTAGCCGGACTGGGAGAATGGATACACTACCTCGACTTTGTTAGAACATATGATCTGAAGAAAAGAATCAAACTTCAGCCCTGGTATAAAAAAGCCCTGAGTAAAGAGCGGAGAGCGCTTATAAAACTGAATATAGAAAAAGCCTGGAAGCACAGCACAGAACAGGCCATTAAGCAGGCCTTAGCGTCATCGGATCTGATTCCCGATGCTCCCGACAGTATGGAAAAAATCATGGAGAACAGCAGCACACATTTCGTCAATCACGAACTGA
The DNA here is from genome assembly GCA_016342385.1 of Spirochaetaceae bacterium. Classification (GTDB taxonomy): domain Bacteria; phylum Spirochaetota; class Spirochaetia; order DSM-2461; family DSM-2461; genus Spirochaeta_F. The sequence continues at coordinate 6,542 of JAEINM010000237.1, forward strand.
ACTCGGAAATTACTGTGTCCTCCGGTTCTGCAGCAACAGCGATGGAAGAAGGTTATTCAGGTGTCGTCAACATCTCCCCCTTTGCCTGTCTGATCGGCCGTGTCAT
>JAEINM010000238.1 GCA_016342385.1 Spirochaetaceae bacterium
TCCACAGTGATAGAGTCATTCTGTACATCCAGGATTGATGAAACACTGGTTAACTGATTCACATCCAGTTTTTCCGCCAACTGTGGACCTACCTGAGCTGTATCTCCGTCTATGGCCTGTCTACCACAGAAAATAATATCAAAATGGCCGATTTTTTTTATACCATAGGCTAAGGTCAGTGAAGTGGCCAGAGTATCGGAACCGGCAAAACTCTTATCAGACAGGAGGATCAGGTCATCGGCCCCTCTGTAATAACATTCTCTCAAAACCTCTGCCGCGGAAGGGGGTCCCATCGAAATAGCCGTGATATGGCCGCCGAACTGCTCTTTAATCTTAAGAGCTTCTTCGAGAGCGTTGAGATCCTCGGGATTAAAAATGGCCGGAAGTGCCGAGCGGTTCACTGTTCCTTCGGGAGTCATTGCCTCACCGCTGATTGCCTGAGTATCAGGAACCTGTTTTACAGTGACTATCATCTGGAAAGACATAAAAATCTCCCTTAGATTGTTCTATCTAAATTTTACGCCTTTTCATTTTCCCTGTCAAAAAAAAGTTAAAATTTCATAGGACCCAGATAGTTAAAATATAAGGTCTTCGGCATCTGCTTAAGTGAAAATGTTTTTTTCAGAGAACGGAGATAAACTTTTTTTATTTCGTCTTGGAGACCCGAAATATTGAGTCCCTTTCTGTAGCATTCAAGAGATTCTCTTCTCCTGCCCAATAAATCATAGCATCGTCCCTCCCATAGAGGTATAATCGATTCTTTTATACGGGAAAATCTGTATTCACTTTTCATAATACTTATTATATTCAGAGATTCCTCAGGGGCCTGATTCATTAAATATAAAATGGCTAATACATAATAATATCCCGGGTCTTTATACATCTCTATGGCCTGTTTCAGAAGTTGAAGAGATTTATCCATTCTCCCTATTTTGAACTGCTCACTGGAAAGCAGAAAATATCTCAATGATTTTATCCCTTTCTGATGTACATTCTGTGAAACTCCCGGATTAAAAACAGAATTCCTGGACCTTTTTATGGAAAAAACATATTTTTTATTGGAATTATCATCCATTTCATTAAAAAAATTAAATCCTTTGTAGGTATTAAAACAAATCCCCGGAGGTTTTCCCTGAGCCATCCAGAAGTTACCGCTTTCCGGTTCAATAACCACACTCATTAATGTATTGGGTTGGGCGGGAAATTCTCCTCCGGTTAAGGAGGCCTGGGAAATGGCCCTGTTATAGTTAGAAGAGATGATATCCACCATCTTTCCCGGATCCAACCTTCCATACTGCAGTTCTATTGCATCACGTAAATATCTGTATCTTTCTATTGTGCTCTCTCTTTCGAGAGGGAACTCAATTTCATTCTTTTTTAGCTGGGGGTTTAAAAAATGATTTGTCTGAACCAGAGAATCAAAACCCTCTGTCATCTTCCGGAAAAAGGTCTTTTTTGATGAAAGCTCAAGGCAGACAGCCTGATTTTTATCGGCAAAGAGAACAGTATGGGGAGCTGCACTGACCATATGACTATCTTTTAATATTAAGGGAAGAGCCTCCATACTCTCAATCCGGGTAAAGAGAAAATGATTATAATCGAGCGATGGGGTGGCTTTTCTCGTACTGTCCTTTGAAATGCAGACAAAAGTACTCATGGTAATACCCGAAGCATTTATCCCGGTCAGTCCCGTACCGGGAAATCCCGCTGTTGAAAAGTACATATAGGGCTGTTTTATTTTATTTTCAAAATACCAGATTCCTTCAACTGATTTTTTCAGAACATCTATATTTTCTGTTGGGTGATTATAAATAATCGCCGGATACTTCCAGACGAGGGCTCCTGAGAAATCGAGGTTGCGAGCCAGTAAGGCTTTTCCATGAGTTTTTACGGCAGAACCTTTCACATAAGCGCCACTGCACCCTCCGATAAAATAATTCCCGCTGCCCTTTTTGCCACCTCTTAAAAAACCAGAGATCAGTAACTGCATAATATCGGGAGCCAACAGAGCCCGGAGTACAATCCTTCTGTCTATACCAGTTGCATCTGAAAGACCTGTTAACTCCTGCAGAGTCTCTTCGGAGAATCTGTTCTCAAGGGGAGAATAAAAGTAATTCTCTATTAATTCCAATAACTTCTTCCTGATTTTCTCTGATAAGTTTAGAATTATTAAAGAATGATAAATTGTGTTCTTCAGGAAATCTCCGTAATATTCAGCGATTCCCGATTGAATTATCTCATTTTTCAGTAATAACCCATGAGCAAAACCCCGCTCATAAGGATTTCCACTAAGGTGCAGAATAATAAAACCGTTTCTCAGCTCTTTTGTAGATTGAGTAGTTGTTTCTATTATTTTATTTCCTTCTTTTATTATTGAAATTATAATCCCCCTTTAAAGAAGCTCTAATTAAAAATTCATTCTATTCCGTGGAGAAATCAAGCTTTGCATAATAATATTTACTCCTGAATTCCGGGCTCCCTAAATCCCCATCCCCCGAAGGGGACTTTTATATCGAGTCATTGTGCATTAACATATTAATGTGAGAATAGTGAATAATATTCGGTTCACATAGGGGTAACAAGAGTTGAAAGGAGCATGTGATGAGCTCAACTGGTGAAAATTCGACTGATCATATTCTAAGTTCTGCTGATTTTGAATTAAAAAGGGAATTTTTTATCAATGGGAATACAAGGGATCTTAAATTCCGGCTCCATCAGCTGAAAAAACTGAAAGCGGCAATTAAAGAGATGGAAAATGAGATTCTCCAGGCTGTTAAAACAGACCTTCACAAACCTGATTTTGAGGTTATTATGAGTGAAGTAGGTCTTGTTTATCAGGAGATAAACTATATGGTCCGGAGATTGAAAAAAATGGCAAAAACCAGACGTGTGAAGACCCCACTGGTTCATTTTCATTCTGTGAGCAGAATTTATCCACAACCTCTGGGAGTTGTACTGATTATCGGCCCCTGGAATTATCCCTTTCAGCTTTTACTGGTTCCCCTGGCAGGAGCTATAGCCGCGGGAAATTGCGTTGTATTAAAACCATCCAATAAATCGGCTCAGACTTCAGCTGTTATTGGAAAAGTGATCTCTTCAGCTTTTGAGAAAAACTATATCAGTGTTGTTCAGGGAAGTGGTTCAAAAATTGTCCCCGTTCTAATGGATAATTTCCGATTTGATCACATATTCTTCTCCGGAAGCGTGCCTGTGGGCAAAGAAATACGCCGGGCCGCTGCAGAAGAACTGGTCCCCATAACTCTGGAACTGGGAGGGAAAAATCCCGTTGTCATTGACAAAAATGTGAATCTTACAATTGCCGCCCACCGTATAATCTGGGGGAAATTTCTCAATGCCGGTCAAAGTTGTACATCTCCTGATTATCTTTTAATTCATGAAGACATAAAAGATCAATTCCTGAATCTGGCCGTGAAAATCATTGGGAGTTTTTATGGTTCAAATCCCTGTGCTTCTGATCATCTGACTCATATTGTCAACGAAAGCAGGATGGAAGTACTCATTTCCTATTTAAAACAGGGAAACATTATTTACGGTGGATCATATGACCGGGAAGCACTGGTAATTGAACCGACCATCATAGACCAAGTGGATTTTAATTCCCCTTTGATGAAAGAGGAAATATTCGGTCCCATTCTTCCTGTAATAACATTCAAAACATTTAAAGAAACTCTTGAGATCATCAATAGAAATCCCTACCCTCTTGTCCTGTATGTTTTTACATCGGATTCAAAGGTTGAAAAGTATTTCAGAGAGAATGTACCCTATGGCAACGGGTGTATTAATCATACTCAGATCCAGTTTACCAATCCCCACCTTCCTTTTGGAGGTATAGGTTTCAGCGGTATCGGGTACTATCATGGAGAGTCTTCTTTCAGAACGTTCAGTCATTATAAAAGCATAATGAAGAGCGGTACTCTTTTTGATCTTAAACTGAAATATCCCCCTTTCACTAAACAGGCGGTAAAGATTACCTCGTGGTTTTTCAAATAGAACATTAGGGGACCATCACCTACTGCTTTTTCACTTTTTCACGGACAATATCGGTTATAGTCTTGAAATCAGTTTTCCCTGAACCCATCTTGGGAAGTTCTTCGAGAAAAACAAACTTTTTGGGGATGGCTATAGGAGGCAATTTGCCACTGAGTTCTGCAAGGATTTCAGCTGGATCTATCTCTCCGGTTAAAGCTGCAACAAGTATTGATCCCTTCGTTCTGTCGGGGACATCAACAACACAGCAATCAACACCTTCGGGAAGGACTGTTTCCAGAACTGATTCTGTTTTTACCAGAGAGACCATTTCTCCACCGATCTTTACAAATCTCTTCAGACGCCCTTTATGCCAGAGGAATCCATCTTCATCTAGAACACCTATATCTCCAGTATAGTACCAGTTGTCCTCAATAGCCTCTTTTGTTTTTGTATCATCGAGATATCCTTTCATAACCAGGTCACCTCTAACCAGGATTTTCCCCTCTTTTCCTGCGGTTAGTGTTTCACCCGTATCAATATGGGTAATCTTTACTTCTACACCGGGAAGAAGTTGACCGATACTGCCCGGGCGATTGTTATCGATTCTATTGACAGAGATAACAGGACTGGTTTCGGTAGTTCCATATCCTTCAAGAAGTTCGATATCATGTTTTTCCTTATATCCTTTTCGCAGCCAGTCGGGCGCCTTGTCCGCACCGACAACGACCAGCCATAGAGATTCAAAATCCCCTGTATTTGATTCTCTTAAATAACCGGAGAGAAAAATTGGCGTGGCTGCCATCATTGTGCATTTCTCTTCCCGTGAAATAACCGGTATTTTTTTGTACTCGAGAGGATTGGCATAGGTTACTGCAGTCATCCCCTGACTGAGAGGCAGCCAGAAATCTACCGTATGTCCAAAAACATGAAATAAGGGCAATATAGACAGGATAATTTCATTTTTTGTCAGTTTCATACATTCGGTAATCCCAAGGACATTGGAACCGATATTTCTGTGAGTCAGCTGAACGGCTTTGGGCTCTTCTTCACTACCGCTGGTAAAGAGAATTACGACTGTATCATCAATATCAGCCTTGGGAAAAGAATTGATAATAGTTCTGACGGGCAGCATGGTCTTTAGTGCAGCGCCCAGTTTATCACCCACAGAGACTGATTTCATTATCTCTTCTATACACACCATTCCCGGCATAAGGGGACATTTAATTTTATCGAGAAGTGCCTGAGAGGTAATAATGGTTTCAAATCCACAGCGTTTCTGTGCATATTCTGAGTTTTCCTCTGCTCCGGTGGAAAAATTGATCATTACCGGGATTTTTCCTGCTATCAGGGCACCTATACAGGCGAGCATTGAACCGGCTGAAGTGGGGATCATAATACCGATGTACTTTCCCTTATAGGCTTTGAACTTTCTCGCCAGGATAAAGGATCCGATCATAGCTCTTTCATAGGGGACAATCGATCCGGTCATCATGTCCTTTATGGCGATCTTTTTTTTATTTTCTTTGGCAATTGTAATAAATTGATGATGCAAGATCATTTAATACCTCCATCAAACCAGGATATTCAGGCAGGAGGAGCTCATTAGAGTACGATACAGTCGTGATTGTACCTTACTGTTGGGCTGGTTCTTATATATTAATCCTAATACTATTATTACTTATTTCAAGAGGTAAGAAATAAATGCTCAAATAGATTGATCATACTACAGTAGGTTATACATCATTAGTCAAAAAAAGTAGAAACGGGATATGAACATTGCCTCATTTTTCAATTTGATCAGTGCCGGACTTTCCGGCAATTCGTCCAAAGACAAAACATTCGGTAATCGCACAACTTCCAAGTCGACTGGCACCATGAACTCCGCCGGTGACTTCACCTGCTGCAAATAACCCTTTTATAATTTCACCGTTTAGATCCAGAACTTGAGCTTTTGCATTGATTCTGAGACCACCCATGGTATGATGGACTTTAGGCCAAAGCCTGATAGTATAAAAAGGAGGTTTAATAATCTCTTTTGCCTTTTCCAGTATTGGCTTATTCAAGTCGAGATCTTTTTTATGCAATACAAAATTATTGAAACGTTTTATTGTTTCTTCCAGTTGTTTTTTATCAATTTGATGGAATTCAGCCAGAGATGCAAGAGAATTAAAAATCTTTACAACACCCTTTTTAATACATTTGTCAATATTCCATCCTGAGTCGTTCACAGCTTGAGAATCTGCTATTCCGATACAGGGATAACCAATTTCAAGAATTCGATCTGATAGGGATTTACGATCAGCCAGTTCATTTACAATTCGTTTACCGCTGGCCGGGTCAACAATAAGACCATACTGGAATAAAATATACTCAGAAAAAGAGGGTCCATCGCCATAACCTGTTTCATCAGGAGACGCCCAGGGACCAAGCTGTATATGAGACAGCTGTACAGGAGCAGCTCCCGCTTTCAATCCTATTTTCATAGCTTCAGAGGTTGAAAAAGGCTGGTTTGTTGTTTTTATAAACTTCGTCAATCGAGGATCCTGCACTGACCTGAATTTTACATCACTACCAAATCCACCTGTTGCCATAATAACTGATTTCTCTGCTTTTATGTTCCTTATTGGACCGCCTTGCTG